>JARRKS010000352.1:0-2517 GCA_037387865.1 Flavobacteriaceae bacterium | reverse complement strand
GTTTATGTATACATAATATGGATAGGGGTAGTACTTTTGCTTTATCCTCTGTGTAAAAAGTTTAGTACCTATAAGCTAAATCATAAGGAGAAAAAATGGCTTAGCTACTTATAATAACCATTGCCAAGAATGTGTATAATTCATTGCTAGTTATAGCTTATTTACGAAAGTCCTCGCGGACTTTCTATCTGTGCTTTATTTGCTAACTTTAGTGCTTAAACACGCAACGAAATCATACACTAGACCGTTAAACGAAGACTTAAAAATCACATACGTTCTGGCACTTGAATACCTAAAACAGAAAACCCATTTTTAATAATAGTTGCAACAGTTAGCGACAATTGAACTCTAAATATTTTATCAATTTGAGTATCGGCACCAAGAATAGAAACATTCTGATAAAAAGAATTGAACTCCTTAACCAAATCATACGTGTAATTGGCAATCAATGCAGGACTGTGTTCTTGAGCTGCATGTTGTATAATTTCAGGGAACAGCTGAATTTGCTTTAAAAGTTCTTTTTCTTTCTCATGAAGTTTTATGTCTTCTGCATTCAAAACTTGGTTATAATCAAAATCAGCCTTTCTAAGTATCGACTGTATTCTTGCATACGTATATTGAATGAATGGTCCTGTATTCCCTTGAAAATCTATAGATTCTTTTGGGTCAAATAAAATCCGCTTTTTAGGATCAACTTTTAATATGTAATATTTTAAAGCACCTAGACCTATCATTCTATACAATTCTTCCTTTTCGGTTTCTGTATAACCATCAAGTTTTCCAAGTTCTTCAGAGATTTCTTTGGCAGTTGTGGTCATTTCATTAATTAAGTCGTCTGCATCTACCACAGTACCTTCTCTACTCTTCATTTTACCGCTTGGTAAATCAACCATTCCATAACTTAAATGATACAGATTTTTTGCCCATTCAAAACCTAGCTTCTTCAAGATTAAGAATAAGACCTTAAAATGATAATCTTGTTCGTTACCTACCGTGTAAACCATACCTCCAGCATCCGGATGATCTTTTATACGTTGAATGGCTGTACCAATGTCTTGAGTCATATACACGGCAGTTCCGTCTGCACGAAGCACTATTTTTTCATCTAGACCATCTTCTGTCAAATCACACCAAACAGAGCCATCTTCCTTTTTAAAGAAAACACCTTTTTTCAAACCTTCTGCAACAAACTCTTTACCCAAAAGGTAGGTTTGGCTTTCGTAATAGTAGCTATCAAAATCAACGCCTAGATTTTTGTAAGTTTCTTCAAAGCCCCTATAAACCCAACTATTCATGGTTTTCCAAAGTGCTACAACGTCTTTATCTCCAGCTTCCCATTGTTGGAGCATCTTTTGGGCTTCCAAAAGAATTGGAGCATTCTTTTTGGCTTCGTCTTTGCTTTGACCTTCGGCTACTAAAACTTCTATTTCCTTTTTGTATTCCTGGTCAAATTTAACATAGTAATTGCCAACCAGTTTATCACCTTTTAAACCAGTTCTTTCTGGAGTTTCATTATTTCCAAAACGTTGCCATGCTAACATACTTTTACAAATATGAATACCACGATCGTTTATGATTTGCGTTTTATAAACTGGCGTTCCTGACGCTTTTAAAATTTCCGCAACACTATAACCTAGCAAATTGTTTCTAATATGTCCTAAATGGAGTGGTTTATTGGTGTTAGGTGAAGAATATTCAACAATTACAGCTTTAGTTTCTGGTTTTGGAATTACAAATCCAAAGCTATCATTATTAACAATTTCATTAAAAAATTGAATATAATAATGGTCGCTTATTTCAATATTCAAAAACCCTTTTACAACATTAAAGCCTATAACCTCTTTAACATGTTCAAGTAGATAATTACCTATAGATTCACCAATTTGAACTGGATTTCCTTTTATAAACCTTAACATTGGAAAAATAACCAACGTAATGTCACCAGAGAATTCTTTTCTAGTTGATTGAAATTCAACCAATTCTAACTCAATATCATAAATTGATTTTACAGCATTTTTTACTTGAAAAGTTAATACTTCTTGAAGATTCATTTAAGGAATTAATTTTAAATGGCAAAGATAAAATTTTATTGAGGATAAATATGCTTTAAATTATCTTTAATGAAAAACAATAGTTTTTGAGAATAATCAATGTTTTTCGACAAAATACCTCATTTACAAAGAATTAAATAATTTGTCTAATATTGTGTTAAAGAAATATGCACTTGGTCGACAAATATGTTGTTTCTCCTTATTATTTACACTTCATCGACACTGAATTTTTCTAGAAAAATATTAATCTCCTTTCATCTAATATTTTGGCAGTAAAACGCAGAAATTAGCTTTTTAAGGTACTTTTTATAACTTTTGTCTAGTAATGCTATTAATCTCCCTCAATTTCTTATAGTTAGTAATTCATAACTCTAGAAATTGAGGGAGATTTATAGCATTACTAAACAAAAGTTAAAAAAAGCAGTCTAAAAAGCTAATTTCTGCGTTTTACTGCCAAAATATTAGA
>JARRKS010000351.1:0-3982 GCA_037387865.1 Flavobacteriaceae bacterium | reverse complement strand
GCTAAAGGATTTCCGCTTAATGTCCCTGCTTGATATACTGGCCCAAGTGGCGCAAGATGATTCATAATTTCATTTCTGGCAGCAAAAGCACCAACTGGCATACCACCACCAATAACTTTACCAAAACAAACAATATCTGCATTAATATTATATAATTCTTGAGCTCCTCCTTTGGCCAATCTAAACCCAGTCATAACCTCATCAAAAACCAGCAAAATATTATTAGCATCACATAAATTTCTTAAACCTTCCAAAAAGCCTTCAACTGGAGGAATACAACCCATATTACCTGCAACAGGTTCAATTATAATGCAAGCAATTTCATTATTGTTTGCTTCAATTAATTCAGCTACATGATTCAAATCATTATATCTAGCCAGTAAGGTGTCTTTAGCTGTGCCTTGAGTTACTCCTGGACTATTTGGTGTGCCAAATGTTATAGCTCCACTACCAGCTTGAATTAAAAACGAATCGCTATGCCCGTGATAACAACCAGCAAACTTTATGATCTTATCTCTACTTGTAAAGCCTCTTGCTAAACGTACAGCACTCATACAGGCTTCGGTACCAGAATTTACAAAACGGATTTTATCTATATTTGGTACCATAGAAACTGCTAGTTTTGCAATCTCTGTTTCTACTTGTGTCGGTGTTCCAAAAGATGTACCTTTTTTTGCTTTTTCAATAATGGCATTTACAACAGGCTCAAATGAATGACCCAATAACATTGGTCCCCAAGAATTAATATAATCTATAAATCTATTTCCGTCTTCATCATATAAATAAGCACCTTTGGCTTCTTTTACAAAAATCGGGGTACCGCCTACTGCTTTAAACGCTCTTACTGGCGAATTAACACCTCCTGGAATTACTTGTTCTGCTTCTTTGAATAATGTGCTGCTTCGTTTATAAATCATAAAATATTAGTATTCTTTTGGTGTTGGTTTTAAAATTAATTCTTGTCCAATACTTATTGTTGTATCAGTTAAACCATTTAGCTTTTGTATCTCTTCAACAGTCATATTATACTTTTTTGAAATAGAATACAAGGTATCACCTTTGATCACAAAATGTGAAACCAAAGCGTCTTCAGGTTTTTCGTATGGTGTAATAGACGCTCCTAAAACTTCTTTGTCATATTCATACAATTTGTAACGCTCAATTAAACTAATAAGTTTATCTGGATACTTTCTATCTGTTGCATAGCCAGCAGCTTTCAACCCTTTAGCCCAACGTTTATAATCATCTTTTCTTAAATCGAACAATGCTGAATAACGTCTCCTTTCGGTTAAGAACAATGAATGATCTCTAAAGGAATATTTGGCATCTACATATTTTCTGAAGCATTCTTGTAACGCATCATCATCATGATAAATTCTTGCTCCAGTCCATTCATGGCATTTAATTCCGAAATGATTATTGGCTTCCTTTGAAAGCCTTCCTTTCCCTGATCCAGATTCTAAAATACCTTCTATACCTTGTAAACCTCCAGTATGTATTACTAAAATTTTTGATCCTTTAGGGAAAAATCCTTTTTTTATTAAATCCATAATTCCATACATCATTTTACCTGTGTAAATTGGGTCTAAAGGAATGTTTTGTGTCTCTTTAAATTCATTTATAAAACTTATTAATTCTAAATTTATTTTGGCATAGCCTCCAAAATGATAATCTGCAATAAGTTTCCAATTTGTTTTGGTTGCAAATTTAATAATATTGTCTTTTATAAAATCGCCTTTTAAGGCAGGAAATCCCAAAACTTGTTGACGAGGTTGTGAACAATTAATGAGTCCAGAAATTGTTCCGCCTGTTCCAACAGGACAACAGATGTAATCAAAATCTTTGTCGTTGTTATTTAAAATTTCTTCACATCCTTTTATGGCAAAATCATTTGTACCTCCTTCAGGTACCAAATAAAACTTACCAAATTCTGCTTTTAAGCGTTCAATAAATTGTTCCGATTCTTTATTACGATAATCTTTACGAGACGCAAACTTTAACTGCATGCCAGAGCTTAAAGCAAGTTGCAGTGTTGGATTTTCATTAACCTTATCAGCTAGCTCTTCTCCTCTTATAATTCCTATGGTTTTAATTCCATATTGATTTCCAGCTACTGCAACAGCTGCAATATGATTAGAAAAAGCACCTCCAAATGTAAGCAAGGTTTTAAAGTTTTGTTTTTTAGCTTCAATGAGATTATATTTTAGTTTTCTGTATTTGTTGCCTGAAATGATTGGATGAATTTTATCTTCACGCTTTATAAAAAGTTCAACATTATACTTTGAAGGTAAAGCAACTCTTTGATTATCGCTATTTTCAAGACTGAAATTCATTGTTGCGAATATACTTTAAAAAATGCCAAAACTTCCTTGACTTTAAATAATGAAAATCGCTTTCATTCTTATAAGCTTCACGCTCAAAAGAAACATTCTTGTATGCCAATTTCCAGTTTTTGTATTGCAAGAGTCGATATAAAAACTCCAACATATAAAGTAAATAAAAAGGCAAAACCAATAACTCTAGCTGTTGTCTTAAATGAATTCTTTCATGATTAATTAATACCAAATCAGATTTTAATCTATCATGTTTAAGCAATATAAAAGGAAAAATTGTTAAACCTGAATAACCTTTAGGTATTAGATATTTAGAAATAAGAATCATATTATTTATCTCTTAAGAATCAATCCAATTTACATTATATTTGTAATAATTATGAAAGATTATGTCCCAATTGAAGAGGGTGATTATTATATAACTCCCGAGGGCTATAAATGTTTTACAAAGCAATATCACTTAAAACGTGGATATTGTTGCCAAAGTTCTTGCAGACATTGCCCATATAATTACAATAGTAAAACCAATTAATTATAAACCATAACTTCAGAGTTAGACCTTTAAATGGTATGATTATTGATGCCTAAAAGTAAATTAAAAATTATCAAAACCAAATATTTTGAAATCATGATATTTCAGGTTTTACAAAGAGTTAATGATAATTTATTAAATTCGTTATAACTACAAACAAAAAATTATGGGAAAGTTAATTCAAAAATTATCACTTTTATCGATTTTATTAGTGATAACATCTTGTAGTTCTGTAAAAGTTGCTACAGATTATGACAAGAACGCAAATTTTAGTGAATACAAATCATTTGCATTTTATAAACCAGGTATAGATCAAGCCGAAATCAACGATTTAGATAAGCGAAGATTATTAAGGGCCATTGAAAGCGAATTGCTTGCAAAAGGCTACACAAAATCAGAAAAGCCAGATCTTTTAATTAGCCTTTTTACGAAATCTCAACAACGTGTTGACATATATAACAATGCTTGGGGACTGGGCGCCTGGGGTTGGGGCGGATGGGGCCCTTATGGAGCTTACGGCCCAGGTTGGGGTTGGGGTTGGAATCAACCTTCTGTTTCAACAAGTACAGAAGGCACATTATACATTGATCTTATTGATGCCGACAAGAAAGAATTGATCTGGCAAGGCATGGGAACAGGCTACTTATCTAAAAATATGGAGAAAAAAGAACAACGCATTAAAGAATTTGTTTCCAAAATAATGGAACGATACCCTCCTGGTTCTGGAAAATAAAACAATAAAAAAGCGACTTAAAAGTCGCTTTTTTATTTCTTAATCTTAAGCTAAAAACAGAATTCTTAATGCTTAATTTTGTATTTTTACAATACTAAAAATTAATAATTCATGTACCCTGAAACTATAGAATCGAACGAAATTCTTGAGCGTTTACCTAAACACCTTCGTCAGTATATCAAACCTCAAAACTATGAAGATTATTCTGCAATAGATCAAGCGGTTTGGCGATATGTTATGCGTAAAAATGTAGATTATTTGAGCACAGTGGCGCACGATTCTTATGTTGATGGATTAAAGGTTACAGGTATTTCAATTGATAGTATTCCAAATATGTATGGTATGAACCGAATTCTTAAAGAAATTGGTTGGGCTGCCGTTGCA
>JARRKS010000350.1:1010-5323 GCA_037387865.1 Flavobacteriaceae bacterium | reverse complement strand
ATTTCCAGTCCCTCTTTTGTCATAATGAAATGTTGTAAATCCCCTTTGTGCAAATAGCTTAGCTTCTGCTCTTGAGGCACTCCGGTCTGCATTACCAGATGAAGTCAGAATTACTATTGCCTTATTCCCTTCATTTTTTGGATACCAAATAGTTCCATTTATTTTTAATTGATTGGATTCAAAACTAACATCTTCATTTTTGGGGTATTGGTGAATACTTGGCAACTCCTTTTCTAAAGTGTAAGGAACTGTAATTGTGTCTACAGTAAGGGTTCCCTGAAGTTTGCTGTTTTTTTCCAGCCATTTATTTTTAAAGGAATAAGTATAAAAATCACTTTGCAATTTAAAATTTATAGAATCCTCTCTTAATTCAACACCTTGAAAGGGAATTCGGTTTGCATTTTGTTCTAAACTTGTGAAAAAAACCTTGAAACCGGCAGAATCTTGTTCAATTTCAAAACTTATCTTATCTGAAAAATTTCCATGTTCAAATACACCGCTAAAACTTCCGGCCTTGTCTCCATTATTAATATTCTTATTTGAATTACAAGAAAATATTCCAAATGCTATGAAGATTATTTTTATCCTTTTCAAATGTTGAATATTTACTTTCATGTTTTATTGTTTCTAACGTTATGATATGCATCGTTTTAATGATTTATATCAGACGATATGCGAAGTTAGTTTTTTAAATACTATAGTCAAGATATGAAGTTATCTGTTTAGTAAAAGATATTAACACTAATAAATTACTGAAACCTAAAATAACGAGTACAACTTGGGTAATGTATGGTGCGTTCTATACTTTTTATATAATAAATAAGCGTTTCGGCTGCATATTATTTAAATAATTTATTTACAAATCAATGTTAAATGCAATCTTCTAGAGCAAGAATTGAATGGTAAAGTTCATTAGAAGCATAATTTAATCTAATTAAAGCTTGATTGATATAATTATTTGCATATAACATGTATTGTTTTAATACATCAACCTCTGCGCCATATCTTACACGTCCTAATTCTTTCATTGCAGAGCTTATCATCGATTCAGCATCCTTAAAATAACCTTTGGCTTTATCTGCTTTTTCTTCTGTTTCAGAGCAATTAATATCTGAAGCTTCTTTGTGAGCAAGATAAGCCTCATTTTTTGCAAAGCTAATTTTGCCATTTGCGGTACGTAAAAAATCACGAACATCTTCTGCACAACTACGTATATGGTCAATTGCACGACTGTTTTCGCAATCTTCCATTTTGCTTGTAGCCAATTTAATTTCTTCAAAAGCTTCTTCAAGGTGTTTATTTGAATTTTCTAACTTTTCTTTTACTTCAGAAACTTGGGCTTGAATAATAGTTGGGGAAATGCAGATAAATAGTAAATAAAATAATTTCATGGATTATTTGTGGTTAGTTACATTGTGTAGGTGTAATATAGCAAAAGAAAACGTACTACAGGTAAATATGAAGGATAATCGTTAGGAGGTGAGTACTAGTAATGAATTGTACAGATTTTTAAATATTTATCAACAAGCTATTTGCTATTTTTAGTGCTGTTCAAAATAAATTTATAAAACATTTTCAGATTTGGTAGACAGTAAATTCTCAATTAGTGATGTGTACATTGCAATACCTGTTTTAATAATGGCATCTGGAAAATCGTAATTGGCGTGATGTAATGCTGGAGAATTATTTCCAGATCCAATACCGAACATTGCAGTTTTATATGTTCTAGAAAACCAACCAAAATCTTCTCCAAACCTAAAAGGTTGTGGTTTATGATTCACTTTCAAATTAAGGCAAAGGGTTTTAATTATGGCAATAATCGTTTCTTTTATGTGCGTCATCATGTGCTCATCCCAAGTACGTATTGTATAATGTAATTCTGCATGTTCTGGTGAAATACCATATGCTTTTTCTCCCATGACAATATGAATTGGTGTAACTATGGCAAAGTTCTTACTTTCAGAATTGGTATGGTTTAACTTGGCTAATTCTTGTATAATATATGAAATACCTACCGCTGGATTTATACCATTTTCTGGTTCGGCAGCATGAGATTTCTTGCCTTTAATGGTTATTGCTAAACTTTGAACTTCTGCTGAAAAGCTTGGTTCTGTAATTAAAATAGAGTGTAAAGGCTCACCAGGAATGTTATGAAGGGCAAAGATATAATCCAGTTTTAACTGTTTGAATCTACGGTCGTTTATCATTTTGAAAGCTCCTTTACCTGTTTCTTCAGCAGGCTGAAATATCAATACTATTTTACCAGATTTAAATGCTCTTTCTTTAATCCAAAATAGCAATCCAGAAACAATTGCCATGTGACCATCATGACCACATTTGTGAGAAACACCATCAACTTTTGACCTATAGCTTATTGTATTTTCTTCGTGTATAGGTAAGGCATCTAATTCGCAACGAAAACCAATAGTTGGTCCTTTTTCATGGAAGTCGAAAACAGCGACAAAGCCATTTCCACCGATGCTGGAAATTATTTGAGCATTGCAATTCGAAGTTATAAAATTGATTAGCCGCTCTGCAGTTTGTACTTCAAATCCTGACAATTCTGGATTTTGATGCAACTCTTTTCTCAACTTTGTTATTTTGGTAAGCATCGTTTTTCAACTTAAAATTATATATATCAATGCAATGCATGTAGTGTAAACCCTAAAGATAACATAACTCTTTCATAAAAAGGTTATATTTCATCTTCACGTAATTCGCCAGAATATTCTTGTAATTCAAAATCTTCACGATTTAACCAATAATCTGATGAAATAAGTTGATAGATATTATTTCCTAATGATTTTAATTCCCAAATAATACTGTCGGCATCTTTCAAGTCTTCGTCAGAATCCAACTGTTCGCTAAACAATCTTTTTAATAAACTCTTATCAGAAAGTAAATCGCTCATTGTGCGTAATACAATTTCTTTGGTTTTAGTAACATTCTCTTTAAAAGAAAGTTCAAAATTTATTACAGAAGCCAAGGTTCGTGGAAATTTTCCATTATAAGCATCATGTAGTAATTGGTTGATGTTAAAAAGTTGGTAATGCAATGAAATGTCTGGATATTCTTCGGCTACTTTATCTTCAAGCATTTCGTGAGACAGATTTTTAATTTGACCTGTTTTAAGAATATTGGCTAATTTATAGGTAAGTACAATTTCTACAGCTTCCTCTGGTTCATAATCTGATATTGCCATAAAAAGCATGTCTAACAATTCTTCTTCTGGAATACTTTGGGTATCAGTATATTCAAAAAGTTCAAGAAGGTTGATATAATCGTTATTGGTCCAAGAGCCTTCAATTTTATCGATGGACTTGATTTTATTAATTGAAATTGTAAATTTCATACCTATGGATTTAAATATATGTTAACACTTTTTGTTTACTGAAACCTAAAATAACGAGAACAGCTTGGGTAATTTACAGTGCTTTCTATATTCTCCAAATAATAAATAAGGGTTTCAGCAGCTGTTAAGGTTTGTATATCTCCAGCCATGGTGAAATAGCTATCGTGTACTGCTGGAATATAATCGTTGGTGCCAAGTGTTAATACTGTATTATCAGACAGCAGATTGTTGCTTAAATCTCTAATCTCAATCGTATTACCAACCTGATCGATATTGATACCAGAATAATAAAAGCCAGAACCTGAACCTCTTAAAAAGTTCTTGATCTCTGCTACCGTCATACTATATATTACAGTTCCATTGTTAAAAGGCGAGATCTCAAATATCTCACGTACAGTAATATCACCTTCATTGAGGTCTGATCTTAAGCCACCACTGTTTTGTATGGAGAAATCTACATTCATAGCACCTCTTAAAGCATCCGTATAGAAACAGCCTACTTGCTGTCTATTGTGATAACGTTGAGAATTGCCAATAATATCGGAGAGGTAAGGCTGGTTGTTGTACTCGTCAATAACAGCTTTGAGGTCTTCATCTTCACTAGGATAACTATTAAGGTCTATTAAAGTGTGGTTAATGGTTAGTATAGATCTGTCTTTGATCTTAATAACGGCTTTACCTAAATAATTTAAATAAGAGCCTGATTGGTAAATAGGAATGCCATTGACTATAGTGTTAATGACTTCGTGAGAATGTCCACCAAGAATAAGATCGAAAAAAGGAAACTGGGTTGAAATATCCAGATCGGAAATAGAGCCACCAAAAGACTGATAACCTAAATGGGTTAGAGCAACTAACAGATCTGAATTTTCTTGTTCCTTAACATTGGAGTATTGTGCAATGACACTTTCAGGTCTACTGAACGTGAGGTTTTCCACGCGCCAAGGATGTGTTGATGGAA
>JARRKS010000350.1:0-993 GCA_037387865.1 Flavobacteriaceae bacterium | reverse complement strand
CCATCTTTTCCGTTGGTTTCGACCAAACCTAAAAAGGTGATTTTAACATCATCAACTGTTAAAGTTGTATAGGGTTTAGGCTGTGGAATGGTAGAATTGGTCATATCGACATTGGCACAAACCCAATCAAAATTTGCTTGATTAACTCGATCTGTTAGTATAGCTTCACCATAATCGAATTCATGGTTTCCAATAACAGACACATCAAAACCCACACGATTCATAATATCTATCATAGGATAGCCTTTCTCTGGATAATTATCTACCACAGGATTTCCTGAAAAAATATCGCCACTACATGCAACAATAACATTGGTTGATTCTTTAGCTTCATCTACAATGTATTTTATTTTAGCGAAATTATCTAATTGCCCATGTTGATCATTTACAAAGAAAATGGTAAGGTCTTTTGTGGTATCAACTGGTGGATCAGGTGGATTTGGAGGATCAACACCTTTATTATTGCTCGAACAACTTATAAGCAATAACAAAATGAATATGTAATGCAAGAATTTTTTCATTAAGGTCTTAACTAAAATACAATTGGTATTATATATACACTGAAATAGTCAACATTGCCATGATAAATATCAATAAAATAAGCACCAAAGGCATTACAAATTTAAGCCATTTATTATAACCTACCTTTACAATGGCTAACGTTGCCAAAATTAAAGACGTTGGATTGATAAATGCAAACAAACCCTGTCCATAATTATAGGCATTTACAATCAGTTCTCTACCCAAACCAACACCATCTGCCAAAGGAGACATAATTGGCATCGTTAAAACTGCCATACCAGAAGACGAAGGTATAAAGAACGATAGTCCAGCATAAATGTAAAACATAGCATTAATAAACAGGCCTTTGTTCATACCATCTGTTACACCACTTGCATAATAGAGTAATGTGTCACTTATTAAACCATCATTCATAATGACAGTAATACCACGTGCTATTCCAATAATAATGGCCACACCAAGCAGATCGTT
>JARRKS010000349.1:0-2534 GCA_037387865.1 Flavobacteriaceae bacterium | reverse complement strand
GAAAACTACCATTCTTAATGGTAGTTTTCTGTTTTTAATAGAAAAATGTTTGATTATTATATTATCATTTATATATTTGAACAAATAAAATTCATGAATATAATTTTAAATAATACTTGGTGGTGGTCTTCTCGAAAAACAACTTTCGTGAACTAACGCTATAGTATATTTAAAAATTAAAATATCAAAAAAGGCTTGTCATTCACGACAAGCCTTTTTTAATTTGAGATAACAAAAACATAATTTAGAGATTAATGAATACGTATCATTTACATACACACTATAAAAAAATATTAGCAGATACCATTACACCTGTAAGTATTTATCTCAAAATTCGAGATAAATACCCTAATAGCATTCTATTAGAAAGTAGTGATTATCATGCCAATGATAATAGTTTTTCATATATATGCTGTAATCCTATTGCATCAATAAAGGTGAAAAATGAAATCATTACATCTACATATCCAGACAACAAAGTAGAAACACTTAAAATTGAACCGAAATATTCTGTAGTTCAGCATATTCATAAGTTTACACAGCAATTTAAAATCCATTCTGAAGACACTTTCAAATTCATTAACAATGGTATTTTTGGTTACATGGCTTATGATGCGGTTAGATATTTTGAAGATATCAATATTTCAAAAAAAGAAGAGCATCTCAATATCCCAGATATTTATTATGCTGTTTATCAAAATATCATAGCTATCAATCACTATAAGAATGAGGCTTATATTTTTGCACACTGTTATCAATCTGAAAATAATATTGAAGAAATCTACCAACTTATAAAGTCAAAAAACTTTGCAGCTTTTAATTTTTTAGCTGATGGAAAAACAACATCAAACTTAACTGACCAAGAGTATAAAGAGCATGTAGAATTGGCAAAAAAGCACTGCGCAAGAGGTGATGTTTTTCAATTGGTTTTGTCTAAAAAGTTTTCACAAAAATTCAAAGGTGATGAGTTTAATGTCTATAGAGCTTTAAGAAGTATTAATCCTTCGCCTTATCTGTTTTATTTTGATTATGGAGATTTTAAAATCTTCGGGAGTTCGCCGGAAGCACAACTCATTGTTTCTAGTGGTAAAGCAGAAATTCATCCAATAGCTGGAACTTTCAAACGTACAGGAAATGATGAAAAAGATGCTGAATTGGCAAAACAGCTTTCAGAGGATGATAAAGAAAATGCCGAACATGTTATGCTTGTAGATTTAGCACGAAACGATTTAAGCCGTCATGGACATTCTGTTAAAGTCGAAACCTACAGAGAGGTTCAGTTTTTCTCTCACGTTATTCATTTGGTTAGTAAAGTTACTGGTCAAAAACATAAAGAGACATCAACCATTCAAGTGGTTGCAGATACTTTCCCTGCTGGAACCTTAAGTGGTGCGCCAAAACATATGGCTATGCAACTCATTGAAAAATATGAAAAAACAAGTCGAGATTTTTATGGTGGGGCTATCGGGTTTATGGACTTTGAAGGTAATTTTAATCACGCGATTATGATTAGGACTTTCTTAAGTAAAAATCACCATTTGCATTGGCAAGCAGGTGCAGGTTTGGTTTCAAAATCTAATCCAGAAAACGAATTACAGGAAGTGTATAACAAATTAGGCGCTTTAACAAAAGCCATAGAATTAGCTGAAAGTATATAAAATGAAAAAAATATTAGTTATAGATAATTACGATAGTTTTACATACAACCTTGTGCATTACTTGGAAGATTTAGGTTGCGATGTTATTGTAAAACGTAATGATCAACTTACTTTAGAAGACGTAAAACCTTTTGATAAAATTGTTTTATCACCAGGACCAGGAATTCCTGATGAGGCAGGTTTATTGAAGTCAATTATAAAAGAATATGCTTCAACAAAAAGCATTTTAGGAGTTTGTTTGGGTCAGCAAGCTATTGGAGAAGTTTTTGGAGGAAGTTTAGTGAATCTAGATACTGTTTTTCATGGCGTAGCAACTCAAGTAACCATTACTTCTAAAGATGAAATACTCTTTAAAGGACTAAACAAGAATATTGAGGTTGGTCGTTATCATTCTTGGGTTGTTCACCCAGATTTACCAGATGTATTGGAAGCAACATCTTTTGATGAAAATAATCAAATTATGTCTTTAAGGCATAAAATTTACGATGTAAAAGGCGTGCAATTTCATCCAGAATCTGTCTTAACTCCAGACGGAAAACAAATTTTAAAAAACTGGTTAAATAATTAAGATGAAAGAAATTTTAAACAGATTAATAAACCACGAAAATATTTCAAGTGAAGAAGCTAAACAGGTTTTGGTAAATATCTCAAAAGGAGATTATAACCAAAGTCAGATAGCTTCTTTCTTAACTGTTTATATGATGAGAAGTATTACCATTGAAGAATTGCAAGGATTTCGTGATGCCCTTCTAGAACTTTGTATTCCTGTTCATCTTGAAGAATACAACACTATAGATTTATGTGGAACTGGAGGTGATGGAAAAGACACATTCAATATTTCTACATTAGCTTCCTTTGTCACTGCTGGAGCAGATG
>JARRKS010000348.1:2591-4658 GCA_037387865.1 Flavobacteriaceae bacterium | reverse complement strand
GGGTAGAACATGATCCAATAGATATTTGGGATTCACAAATACAGTCTGCTCTCAATATTACCGAGAAAACAAATGCGGAATTTAAAGATATTGCTGGAATTGGGATTACCAATCAACGCGAAACGACAGTAGTTTGGGATCGAGAAACGGGAAAACCCATCTACAATGCTATAGTTTGGCAAGACAGAAGAACAGCTAAATATTGTGATTCACTGAAGCAAAAAGGGTATCTAGATAAAATAAAAAAGAAGACAGGCTTAATAATAGACGCTTATTTTTCTGCAACAAAATTGAAATGGATTCTAGATAACGTCGATGGAGCAAGAGAAAAGGCAAAATTAGGAAAATTATGTTTTGGTACTGTAGATACTTGGCTTATATGGAAACTAACCAAAGGCAAAACTTTCGTAACGGATGTTTCAAATGCTAGCAGAACCATGTTATTTAATATTAATACATTGACTTGGGACGATGAACTTTTGGATGTATTTGATATTCCCAAAAATATTTTACCAGAAGTAAAGGAAAGTAGCGAAGTTTATGGTTTAACAGACCAAAGTCTTTTTGAGTCAGAAATACCAATAGCAGGTATTGCAGGAGATCAACAAGCAGCGCTATTTGGGCAATTATGTGTTGAAAAAGGCATGGTAAAAAACACTTATGGTACAGGATGCTTTTTACTAATGAATACAGGAAGCAAACCAGTATTCTCTGAAAACAAACTCTTAACCACTATAGCATGGAAAATTAAAGGCCAAGTGTCCTATGCACTTGAAGGAAGTGTGTTTGTGGGTGGCGCAGCTGTACAATGGATTCGAGATGGATTAAATATTATTGATGATGCAAAAGAAATTGAAGGTTTAGCCTCTTCAGTTCAGGATAATGGTGGTGTATATTTTGTGCCAGCACTTACTGGTTTAGGAGCACCATATTGGGATGCTTATGCTCGTGGTTCTATAATGGGGCTGACTCGAGGGAGTACAAAAGCATATATTGCAAGGGCTGCTTTAGAAGGAATTGCTTACCAAGTGTACGATATTGTTAAAGCCATGGAGGCAGATGCTAATGCAAAAGGGACAGAGTTAAGAGTAGACGGTGGAGCTTCTGTCAATAATTTATTGATGCAGTTTCAGGCGGATATTTTTAACTTCCCAGTAGTTAGACCAAAACTACTCGAAACTACTGCTCTTGGTGCAGCATATTTAGCGGGTCTTGCAACAGGTTTTTGGAAAGGTTTAGACGATCTTAAAGGACAATGGTCAATTGATAGAATATTTAAACCAACAATGGAACAATCAATAGGAAAATCACTTATAAAAGATTGGCACAAAGCGGTTTCAAGAACAAAAAACTGGATTGAAGAATAATTTAAAGTTTTTGACATGACACCTTTTTTAGCCGAATTTTTAGGAACCTTTTTACTCATTCTTTTAGGGAATGGAATAGTAGCCAATGTAGTTTTAAAGCTTACTAAAGGCAGTGGTTCTGGTTGGATAGAAATTACTACAGGTTGGGCTTTAGCTGTTTATGTAGGGGTTTTAGTAGCTGGCCCATATTCGGGAGCCCATATAAACCCTGCAGTAACATTGTCATTGGCTATTGGCGGTTTGTTTGAGTGGCAATATGTTATCTCTTATATTGTTGCTCAACTTTTGGGTGCTATGTTGGGATCGTTTATGGTATGGCTTACACATAAAGATCATTATAACTTGACCGAAAATATAGAAGGAATTAAAGAATCGTTTTGTACAGCACCAGCCATAAGAAACTTACCATTCAATTTTTTGAACGAAATTGTAGGAACATTTGTTTTATTATTTGCAGTATTCTATATAACTCCTCCAGAGATAATTCTTGAACAAGAGGGTACTGTAAATTTTGGTTTGGGTTCACTAGGCGCCATTCCAGTAGCTTTTGTGGTTTGGAGCATTGGTTTATCATTAGGAGGCACAACAGGTTATGCAATAAATCCTGCACGAGATTTAGGACCCAGAATTGTTTATACATTTCTGCCTTTAAAGCATAAGCGAGATAGTGATTGGGCTTACGCATGGGTTCCAATAATAG
>JARRKS010000348.1:0-2545 GCA_037387865.1 Flavobacteriaceae bacterium | reverse complement strand
AAAGCCAAGCATAACTGCGTGGCTTTTTTATAATAACTGAATTTATTTTAATCTGCTAAAACGATTATTTTATTATCCTTCAATTCTATAGTACCAGAATTTATTTGCAACCATCTACCTCTTTTTTCACCTTTAATAAATTTATCAGCTACTTCTTCATCAAATTGCACGTCATCACCAAAAACCTTAACATAACCTTCTTTTAAAATCGACACAATTGGCGCGTGATTATTTAGCATTTCAAATTCACCATTAACACCTGGTACAGAAACAGATTCAACTTCTCCTGTAAATAATGTGGCTTCTGGTGTTACAATTTCTAAATACATAATTTAATGCTTTAGGCTTTAAGCTTATAGCTTTAAGCTGTTTTACGCTTCGGCTAACATTTTCTCACCAGATTCGATAGCTTCTTCAATTGTTCCTTTAAGGTTGAAAGCTGCTTCTGGTAAGTGGTCTAATTCACCATCCATTATCATATTAAAGCCTTTAATTGTTTCTTTAATATCTACTAATACTCCTGGTATTCCAGTAAATTGTTCAGCTACGTGGAAAGGTTGAGATAAGAAACGTTGTACTCGACGAGCACGTCCAACAGCAAGTTTGTCATCTTCTGAAAGCTCTTCCATACCAAGGATGGCAATAATATCTTGTAATTCTTTATAGCGTTGTAATAACTCTTTTACACGTTGAGCACAGTCATAATGTTCTGCACCTAAAATATCAGCAGTAAGAATTCTTGAAGTCGAATCTAAAGGGTCAACCGCAGGATAGATACCTAACTCTGCAATTTTACGAGATAATACTGTAGTTGCATCCAAGTGAGCAAAGGTTGTTGCAGGAGCAGGATCCGTTAAATCATCTGCAGGTACGTAAACCGCCTGTACAGAAGTAATAGAACCTCTTTTAGTTGAAGTAATACGTTCTTGCATTGCACCCATTTCTGTTGCTAATGTTGGTTGATAACCTACCGCAGATGGCATACGTCCAAGAAGTGCAGATACCTCTGAACCAGCTTGTGTAAAACGGAAAATATTATCTACGAAGAAAAGCACATCTTTTCCTTGTCCATCTCCAGCGCCATCTCTAAAATATTCTGCAATGGTCAAACCAGATAATGCAACTCGAGCACGCGCTCCAGGAGGTTCATTCATTTGTCCGAATACAAAGGTTGCTTTCGATTCTTTCATAGCAGCTTTATCAACTTTGGTTAAATCCCAGCCACCTTCTTCCATAGAATGCAAAAAGTCATCACCATATTTTATAATACCAGACTCAAGCATCTCTCTTAAAAGGTCATTTCCTTCACGAGTTCTTTCTCCTACACCAGCAAATACTGAAAGTCCACCATGTCCTTTTGCAATATTGTTAATCAACTCCTGAATCAATACTGTTTTACCTACACCAGCACCACCAAATAATCCAATTTTACCACCTTTTGCATAAGGTTCAATTAGGTCGATGACTTTAATACCTGTAAATAAAACTTCAGTTGATGTTGATAAATCTTCAAATTTTGGCGCTTCACGGTGAATTGGTAAACCAGCATCACCAGCTTTTGCTAAATTACCCATACCATCAATAGCATCTCCAATAACATTAAAAAGACGTCCGTAAACATCTTCGCCAATTGGCATTTGTATTGGAGCTCCCGTTGCAACCACTTCTGTGCCTCTACTTAAACCATCTGAAGAGTCCATTGCCACAGTACGTACTGTGTCTTCACCAATGTGAGATTGAACTTCTAGTACTAAAATAGAACCATCAGGTCTTTTAATTTCTAACGAATCATAAATTCTTGGAAGTTCAGCTTCAGCTCCGAATTCAACATCGATAACTGGACCTACTATTTGTGCAACTTTACCTGTAACTTTTGACATTACTTATATGTTTAATATTATGCGATTTAATTTAAAGAAAACGCCTTTTTGTTTTCGGCTGCAAAGATATATTTTTTAATTTAAAATTAAAGCTGTTTTTTGGCTTTTTTAGATATAAAAAAACGCCTTCATGTTGAAGGCGCTCTTAAGTATATATTATAATTTTTGTTATGGAAGTAATGGCGAATAATTTGTTGGAAAATCACCAACATTCAATAAATTCCCAGAGGCCTCAAAGTTCGAACCATAAGCAGCATCAATCGCTTTCATAATTTCATTAGCAATTAAAGCATTACCTCTACCATTAGGATGAAGCCCATCTAATGAAAAAGCTCCTCCTGTTACAAGGTCACCAGTAAAAATAAAATCCCCTGAAGGATAACCACTTTCTACCATTTCCTGAACAATTGATTTAGCATCAACAAAGGCCAAACCAGCAGCAGAAGCAGCATTTTGAATGGTCACATTATAAGCGTCTACTGCAACGAATAGCTCTATGCGCTCTTCTGCTAAAAGCACCCATTTATCTTGTAAAGGATATGTTAGACCATTAATGGATAATTGGGCCGCGGCGCGGGTTGCCCGGGGCGTGACGAACGCACAACGCGACGGCCGGGGAGCCACTGGGGTGACATCGCCGCCCGCCGGGGTCTCAGGGCCCGCGC
>JARRKS010000347.1:0-2546 GCA_037387865.1 Flavobacteriaceae bacterium | reverse complement strand
ACTGAGTAGGGGTGATTCCTATCATAGAAGCGATAAAGCTGAGGGGAAATTTTTTTAAAAGGTTAGGATGTTGCTCTATAATAAACTCATAACGTTCTTTGGCTGAACCTGTCAAAAATAACAACTGTTGTTTGCCAATTTCACTCATTTGCTGAGCTAAAAATTTGCGAACAACAATGTTTAAAGTAAGGTTGCTTTCCAATAGGCTTTGAAAATCAGTTATATTGGCTACCAGAAGAGATAGGTCTTCTAAACACTCAATACCTAATGGGGAAGGGTCGTTATTTTGTAGTAGTTTAGGGTCAGCTATAAAGGAATTTTCTTCGCGTATTCTGGCTGTGACTTCTTCTCCATTGTCTTTGAAAATTACTATTCTTATGGCTCCCTTAGCCAAGAAACCAATCTCCTTTCCGGTTTTAAAGGGTTCTTTAAAGTAATCGCTTTTTTTGAACTCTTTAGCCTCGAAAATTGAAAGAATTTCCTTAATCTCTTCGTCCTTTGGAGAAGCGACTTGATCAATTATATATTGTCTTAGAAGTTCTTTCATTTAATTGTAGCTAACTACGTGATAAACACAATATGTGTTTATCTGTAATTATCTTCATTCGTTCTTATGCCCTGTCATTACTCATTTTCGATTCGATTAACACGTCAAAAGGGCTATTTAATTTTGCGAGAAAATTGCTTCTTACTTAGGAGTAAATCTCAGTTGTTTTCGCTGAATTATGACCTAATAAGGACTGAAATTACCTTAATTACGCGATACATACAAAAAGCAGGTTCTCAAATAGATAATTTCATTAAACAGTTGTTCCGATAAACAAAACAAATTTGTTCCGTAAAACAGAATAAGCAAAAATCACAAAACTTATAACTCTCTGTTATACTGTTTCTTACAAACTATTTTTTAATACGTTCGAATTCAGTATAAGAATGTCAATTGCTGAAAATCGAATGCCGAATATAGAAGTTACTTCTGACCTCTTAAATTTAAATAAATTGGATAGTACCCGTTTGTCTATCGGAACCGGAAATTTTACTAGGTATGAAAAAATTCAATCCTTAACGCGCTTCAACGGTCTAGTATAAATGGGCGTTTAATGCCCTTTATATAATGTTGTGTATAGTTTTATGAAGCATTAGTAACCAGCTAGTTTAATTATCTCCTCCGGCATAAGCTCGCTTAGTTCTAATATGTTTTTACCAGACTTAGTCATTGCTTTTCTGATTAAAAAATTTCCAGTTCGATAACCAATATAGGTTCTACCATCAGGGTGTTCCCCCATAACCCAGTCAGAGTAATCTGCATCGAGCGGCAACTCCAAAATTTCCCTTACCCAATTATCTGCTTCATCATTAAAGGCATTAACTTCATTTATGTTTCCTGTATAGATTTCTGTAAATGCAACAGCCAATCCTTCATTTACCATTGCATTCGGGATTCCATAACTAAATTTATTGTCCTGAATAGCCCAGCCACGTGTCAAGTGATGAAATTCGTGAAAAATGGTGGCCTTTAATCCAGAATATACCGAATCAATTATCCCTTCCTGATAATTGTTTGATATTTGAACCAAGACAACAGGAGGAGTATTTGTTTCTGTCCTTCCGGTTACACCGCCAACAATATCCAAATCCCAACCTACACTTTCTACAATGACCTTTATACTGTCAGGTAGCATTGGTAAAAGGTTGCGTACTTCCCTTTCAGAGTCAATTATTACTTCACGAATAAAATCTTTTTGTGGTCCTGTAAATCTGAGAGAGTCTTCTTGAAAGACAACATTTACGTGTGCTAATTGGGATTTCTTCGGATTAAAACTGCACGAAACAATACATAAAACTGGAATAATTAAAGCAAGGCTTCTGACTATATTCATATTTATCTTTTTATTGTAAGACGACATTTAAGCTTATATGTTTCTACAAAGTCTAGGAGCTTCAATTGCACACAACTGTTCCTATATGAAGCTTAGCATCCCCCAGGGGGCGATGTTTTCATATACATTGTTAGCTTTAGTTTTTGTTTAAAATTAATTCCATTTCTAGCTGTTCTATATAATTCTCAAATCCGACAGAATTAAAGAAGCTGGTTATATTTTTTGCATTTTTATCTACATTAATAACAGAGAAAGAGCTTCCATATTTTTGTGTCATTTGAGCTATTAGTTTCGAAGCTATTCCTAATTTTCTAAAATCTTTGTGGACTGCAAGTTGCTGTATTCGGTTGCTCTTCGCAGTATAGATAATATACCCGACCAATTGGTTATTAATGTATGCTCCTAATGAGTCATTATCTCCCTTCATCCTGCTCATTGCGTTTTTTGAGTTCTGCCAAGTGGTATTTACGTCCCAAAAAGATTCCATTAAATTCCATTGATAGTTTTTGAGCTCTTTAATCTCTACTTCTTTGTTGGATTTGGTTGTCTGAAAGTTTCCTTTGAAACACACCAATTCTCTTGTTGTTTTAAAGCCACTTTTATTATAAGATTTTATGGCTTGAATGTTATTCGATACTACTTCAAGAATAATCTTGTCAATTCCTT
>JARRKS010000346.1:0-2547 GCA_037387865.1 Flavobacteriaceae bacterium | reverse complement strand
AAACTCTCTTTGTTATAGTAAGCATTTCCTAAATTATATGGCGCTGCCGTATTCTCATCACTTTTGGAAATGGCCCTTCTGTAGTTTACTTCGGCATCGATAAAATCGTTATCGGCTAATTCTTTATTCGCTTCAAAGGTTATATCTGTTGAGGCTTTAAGTGCTTTTTCTTTCTCTTTCAAATCATCTTGAGGAAAAACTACTGCACTTACTAAAAGAGTAAATAAAACTATCTTTTTCATTTTAGTGAATTTCCTTCTCGTTAAATAAATTCAATTTTTTGAGCCATTGGGTTTTTCGATCCAGTAAAAAAATTTCCAAAAACAGAAACAATAATCCAATGCCAAGGAACCATTGGAATTGATCTTTATATTCAGCAAATTGCTTGGCTTCAAATTCTTTCTTATCCATTTGGTTCAATTCTTCTTTGATGAAGTCTACGGCATCATCAGTATTTGATCCGTCCACATATTCGCCATTGCCCTCATCGGCAATTTCCTCTAAAATATCTTCATTTAGTCTTGTGATTACCACTTCGCCCTCA
The DNA here is from genome assembly GCA_037387865.1 of Flavobacteriaceae bacterium. Taxonomy (GTDB): domain Bacteria; phylum Bacteroidota; class Bacteroidia; order Flavobacteriales; family Flavobacteriaceae; genus Gilvirhabdus. The sequence goes on along the minus strand of JARRKS010000346.1, from coordinate 2,003 downwards.
GAATCTTTTTTCAAACTTTCTACTATTCCGTTTCTTTTAATGGGAATAGGACTGCCTTTTGTCTTTCCAACACCAATGGTAAAAATTTGTATTCCTTCATCAACAGCCAGTTCTACAGCATCGAGTGTAGTACCCTCGGAATGATCCTCACCATCAGAAACTATGAATAAAACACGATTCGTTTGTTCCTCATCATCAAAATAACTAGATGCCAGCTCTATTGCTTCATTAATAGCTGTTCCTTGTGATGAAAGCATATCTGTATTCATACTTTGCAGGAACATTTTAGCAGCACCGTAATCTGTGGTTATCGGTAACTGAGGGAAAGCCTGACCTGCATAGGCTATTATACCTATTCTATCGCTTGCCAACTGGTTAATAATTTCAGAAACCAATCTTTTGGACTTCTCCAATCTGTTAGGAGCAATATCTTCAGCAAGCATACTTTTTGATACGTCGATAGCAAAAACAATATCCACACCCTCTCGTTTTACTGTTTCTAATTTTGTTCCAATCTTTGGATTTACGAGACCTAACACCAAAAATGAAATCCCTGTTAAGAGAAAAATTAATTTTAACATTGATTTAAAATTAGACTTATTTGGGGATAATCTTTTCAACAGATTGGGCGTAGCAAATTTCTTTTGGGTTCTTTTTTTCCAAATTTGCAGTAAAACGTAAACAACTACCATTACCGGGATAATGGATAGAAGATAGAAATATATTTTCTCGTCTAATTGAATCATATTCTAAATAAAACTCCTGAAGAGCGTGTTTCTAAGGAACCATTCAACAATGAGTAAAGCCCCTGCTAAAAGAATCCATGGCCTGAATTTCTCCTCATATTTATAATACTTAAATTCTTCTACTTCTGTTTTCTCCAATTTATTTATTTCATCATAAATTTCTTCCAATTTTTCATTATCTGTAGCTCTGAAATACTGCCCGCCCGTTGCATCGGCAATAGCTTTAAGTAATTCCTCATCTATTTCAACCTGCCTCATCCCATATCTATAGGATCCATCATCATTGTAAGCAACAGGTGAGAGCGCATTTCCGTTTGTGCCCAACCCAATAGTGTAAGTCTTAATGTCGAATTCCACAGCAAGATCAGCAGCTGTTTGGGGTTCAATAAATCCTGAATTGTTAACACCATCCGTAAGTAAAATAATTACCTTGCTTATAGATTTGCTTTCTTTTAACCTATTGACGGAAGTTGCTAAGCCCATTCCAATGGCTGTTCCATCATTCAATTGTCCATAAGTAATTTCTTTGAGGGCATTTAAAACAATCGATTTGTCACTTGTTATTGGCGTTTTGGTATAGCTTTCCCCGGCATAAACCACTAAACCAATTCTGTCATTAGGTCTTTGTCTAATAAAATCTGCGGCCACTTCTTTAAGGGCTGATAATCTGTTAGGCTTTAAATCTCTTGCCAACATACTCGAAGACACATCAATAGCCATTACAATATCAATGCCTTTTGTGGTTTTTGTCCGGGTTGAAATATCCTCAGTTTGAGGACGCGCCATAGCCACTATAATAGATGTCAACGCTAGTAAACGGAAAGCAAACAAAACTGGTTTTAGCCTTGGCAACAGGTCATTTGTTGTAAACCCTTCTACACTTGGAATCTTTAAACTTGCAATCTCCTCCTTGCGCTTGAATAGCTGCCATATCAAAGCAATTGGAAGCAATAAGAGCAACCAAAAAAACTGAGGATTTGCAAATTCTATATTGTCTAACATTTAGGCCTCTGTTTTAACTTCTAATGAACCAATTATACGATTTACGATTTCTTCTGCATAAACATCTTTATCCAACCAGGATAATATTAGCTGCTGTTGAAATCCATTTCCACCAAAAAGAATAATTGTGTATTGTCCGCTGACTAACTCTTTTGAATCAGGTAATGCAAAATTGCCCCGTCCAAAAACTTTAATTCCTCTTACACCAGACAGGGTAACAAATTCTTCCTGTTTCGTAATAATATTTTTAGCACC
>JARRKS010000345.1:0-3211 GCA_037387865.1 Flavobacteriaceae bacterium | reverse complement strand
CTTCTTTCATTTTAGCTAGAATACCAATAATGATTGCTCCTACAAAAAAGGTAGCTGTCATTTCTATAAACCACCATTCTAATTGAGATACACCATAAACCATGACCACAAAAGTCATGATAAATACAAATAACATTAATCGCATGCGTGTAGTTAGTTTTAGTGTAGAATGAGTAATGCTGCCAAAAATTTGTTCTACTTTTTCGCTTTCTTCATAGATCACAGATCTTGTTGGGTCAGCTTTTACTCGTTTGGCATAGCGTAAGATATATATGATACAAATTGCAGTACATAGTGCATACATTGCAAGTCTAAAGTACAATCCCGTTGTCCAGTTAATTCCTGCAGCGTCAGAACCAATGATCACACTAAACGGATTGGTTGTAGAACACATACTACCTACAGACGATCCCAAGAAAATACAAGCCAATGGTACCATGGCATCATATTTAGCAGCCAGAAATATAGGAATGAGAATAGGGTAGAAGGCAATGGTTTCTTCTGCAAGACCAAAAGTTGTACCGCCAACTGATATTAAAAAGGTAGTTACGATAATCAACCAATATTCTCTTCCTTTTAAAGCCTCTGCAAGCCAAGCGATGCCAGCTTCAAAGGCTCCTGTAGAATTCATTATGCCAATTAAGCCTCCAGCCTCTAATTCATGAAATGTATATGGAATACTAATAGGTTTCCAGAAATCACCACTTGTAAATTTCTCTAATGGTATTTTGATTTCAAGGTCATCTAATGTTTTTTGATTTGCCGGTAATGTGGTTGTCGACTCTTGATTTATAACAGAAAATGTTTTGGTATCCTGATTGTAGGCTAAAGAATTGTATTTTCCTGCAGGAATTATCCACGTAAGGATGGCTACTAGTGCTGCAATAATCAATAAAATGGTTTGGGCAGTTGGGAATTTTAGTTTTTTCAAGTCGATTAGTTTTAGAAAAACTAAAGATAGTATTATTTTAGAATGCTGAACAAAATATTGATTATGGAAGTGAACATACAAGAAAGTTGGAAAACCTACTTGCAGGAAGAGTTTGATAAACCTTATTTTGAAGACTTAACAACTTTTGTAAAAGAAGAATATAAAACACACAGGTGTTTTCCACCAGGAAAGGAGGTTTTTAATGCCTTCGAGCACTGCCATTTTGATGACGTAAAAGTGGTTATTATTGGTCAGGATCCTTATCACGGTGTTGGCCAGGCACATGGTTTGTGCTTTTCTGTTAATGATGGTATTTCTCATCCACCTTCATTGATTAATATTTTTAAAGAAATTGAAACAGATTTAGCAATACCATATCCAAAGAGTGGCAGCTTATTACGTTGGGCAGATCAAGGTGTTCTGCTACTTAATGCTACATTAACCGTAAGAGCACATCAAGCAGGAAGTCATCAGAAAAAAGGATGGGAAACATTTACAGATGCCGTTATAAAAACGATAAGTAATAAAAAAGACAATGTTATCTTTCTTTTGTGGGGAAGTTTTGCTAAAAGCAAAGCACGACTTATTGATGCCGATAAACATCATATATTGACATCAGGACATCCATCACCGTTAAGCGCTAATAGAGGGTATTGGTTTGGCAATAAGCACTTTAGTAAAACTAACTACCTGTTGGAGCAAGCTGCCTTGAAGCCGATTGCTTGGTAAGTTGTTGAGTAACTAAAGTATGCTTGTTAACTTCTTTTGTACGTTTTGTTGTCTTGTTACAACTGAACATAAGTAGTAGGAAGTTAATTGCTATCAATACGGTAAGTACAATAGTAATTGTTAGTATCATTTGCGATTTGGTTTGGTTCACAATTTTTTAAAGATACAAATATATTATTATTTTAAATGTTAATTTCAAACTTTTGTTAACACCATATTAACATTTTGAAGTTTAATATAATGATTATCAATGTATTGAATTAAATGTTTATAATAACATCATGATAATTTAATACACTATTTATAATCTTTAAATCTAAAAGTTTTTGCTGAACAGTATTAAAAGTAGATTCATCAATATTAAATTTAGACCATTCAGTAAGACTTAACCATTCCTGAACATCTTCAAGTTGCTGCTCATACCTATTGGCAATAGTACTATCTATGCTTGGAATGTTTTTAAATTCTATAGTTGTATTGTTGATGATATTTAATATGGTCTTAATTTCTTTATTGTAGTCATTTAATGCTTTTTCTGTTGCAGCTATTACAAAGCATGGCCAAGGCGTTGGGCAATTTCCAATACATCTAAAAATATGACTATCTACTAATGGTTTTGTGGTAAATTTTTCCCATAGAAAATAATCTGCGTATCCAGATATAAGCCCATCTACTGCACCATTTAGATTATTTACAGTTTCAAAATTGAGATCTTTTTCTAAATCCCAATCATTATTTTCTGCATTGATGTATGCCATAAGATGTGATCCAGAACCAAAACGACTGATGGCTGCTTTTTGCCCTCGTATATCTTCAATGGTTTTATAAGGAGAATCATGTGCTACATGAATTCCCCAAATAAGTGGCGATTGCACAAATGTTTGTATAATCTTTGATGGATTACCTTCAACAATGTCTTTTATAATTCCTTCTGTGAGGATTACTGCTAGGTCAATATCGTTATCTCGAAGTGCTTTGCACATAGCACCTGTTCCTTCTGGATAATCCTGCCAGCGGAGATTAATCCCTTCTTTCTTGTATTCACCATTTTTAAGTGTTAGGTACCAAGCCAAATTAAAATGTTCAGGAACACCTCCAATTGTAATAGTAGTCATTTAAAGAATGTTGTTTGATTTTTAAACTTAAGCTTTTTTAATTGGGGTTCAAAATGGTTTTTATAAGTTTATTTTGGTCTTTATTAAATTGGAAATCTAATTTATTGATACCACCGAATTTAATGTCGTCATTAATTTCAGAAGAAAAATTATGATGTCCCAAAAGTGCTTCGTGACCTTTTCTATTTAACTCGATGGAATCTTCAGTTTCAGAAAAGGAAATAAAGTCAAGACATCATCTATTAGGTTATGCGTTAAACTATCAAGGTTATTATGGTTTTGGTGATATTCAACTTGATAGAATAATAGATAAGCTGTCCATTTTCTTTTCTGAAACTGAAGATTCCTTCGAGTTAAATAGAAAAGGTCACGAAGCACTTTTGGGACATCATAATTTTTCTTCTGAAATTAATGACGACATTAAATTTGGTGGTAT
>JARRKS010000344.1:0-2564 GCA_037387865.1 Flavobacteriaceae bacterium | reverse complement strand
ATCAACAGATTGAAGAATCTCTTCAACTGTTTTTACAGCTTCTTTTGGACTTGCATCTTTTAGTAACGGATCAATACTAATTAAATGAACTGTTACCATATCAGCGCCAAATTTTTCAACTGCGAGTTTAGCCCAAGCTGCCGGATCATCAACAACTTCTTTAACATGCATTTTTACTGCTTTTGATAATGGGACTTTCATATCAAAAACATCTAAAGTGAGAACAGGAAAGTGAGGTAGTTTACTCTCAAAACCATAATAGTCAGGTGAGGTTTCACCACCAACAATAAGTGATCGTCCACGACTTCCACCTTCACTTTTAGTAGCGCCTAATTTAACTTCAACAATTTTACCCGAATACGAGTTAATTGGTGGATAAAATTCTGATTTTAGTATGTTTGTAGGTTTACCTGTTAAACCTTTCTTTAATATTCTTGGCAAAATTCTTCGTGCCATACCAGATTCAAATCTAAGTTCCATCTCTCCAACTTCTAATTCGAAATCTTCAATTTCGATTTCTTGAAACTTCGCTAAAAGTTCCATTATATCAGAACTTAGTGAGATTCCTAAATCGTCCTCTTTTTTGTTATGGTGAGGCATTAATTTCACTACTTTTTATTTTTTTCATCTTTAATTGTTTTGATAATCACTTTATTGGCATATATTTTCGCGTCTTTTAGAATTATTTTAAATCCACCAGCAGTTATTGGCAGCGTTGATGCGGAAACAACAGGCATTGTTAGATCTTCACCTTTAGGCTCTATACTAGTTGGTTCTGCTTCCTCTACAATTTCTTTTTCCCAATTTGCTACTACAGGGTGATTCTTTTCTTTCAAAAACGCTTTTAGAGAATCAATATCTTGAGCGTCTGTTTCAGTTGCGATTTTATCTACTACTTCTTTTGGAATAAAATCTTTTACTCTTTCTTTGATTTCGTTAGGTAACCAAACTACTCGGTTCCAGCCACCATCGGCATCTAAGAACTTTGTTGATCGCATATATTCAATAGATAGACCGTGAAAACCATCAACTTGTCTACCACCTGCGGTTGAGTCAGCTAGTGTAGAAAATGGCAGACCATTTACTGTTGTTCCTTTGTAACTTCTATTAACTAATCCAAATCCATCAACTTCAGGTATATAAAAAGCCACAGCTTCAAAGCAACCACAAGAGGTATGAGGATGACCAAAAGCTGTGTATAACCAGACTTTTTCAACATCGCCTAGCGTTTTCTTTTTTACAACCTCATTTACACCTTCATATTCGCCTTTTTCAGCATTTATTAATTTGCCTCTCTTTATTGCAAAAACTGGTCCTTTAGGATCTATACTTGCTGAGGCGCGACCATCAAACCAAGAAATTGCACCGCAGTTTGAATATCTTTGCGGGGAAATTACACATACATGTGAAGGAGCAAAGGATTGACAAAGCATGCATCCATAAAATTCTTCCACTTCTTCATCTTTTAGACCTCTTGCTCTAGCATCTCTTGCTTCATAGTCTTCCAAAGCTTTTGGATGAAGCTCCTTTATTTTTGCCGAATCTGTAATGAAGCTTATCTGTACTTTCTCGATTATATTTAATTCACTTTTGAATAATTTATAGAGAACTTTGCCAATATATTGGAAGGAGTTTAATCCTTTTTGAAAGGCTTTTTTTCCTATTCTTATCCAAATGTCATATCGTTGGTTGAGGTGCATTAATCCTTCAATATAATTCATATAACCATGTATTCGTCTCTCTATTACACCTTCAAGTTGTTGATCAAGAGTTGATCCAGCTACTTCAACCAATATCCCCAAGGGATATGCCTTTCCTTCCTCCATATCTTTGATGTCTGGACCAATTATGGTTATTTTTCCATCTTCAATTTCAGTTAGGGATTTTACTTTTGCTAGTTCGAACTTTTCCTTAATAGAAGGTCCTCCAAGTTCGACTTGCATATTTTTTCTTCGGATTCTTTCTCCTTCGTATATAACTCCTACTTCTACAGGTATATCTTTAAACATTGACATTTTTTTATTGTCCTCCTTCAAATTTTGAAGTCATGACTTTGAGATTTTCTGCAAAAATTTTTACTCCAGCATTTGGAAATGACCAACTTGCATGTGGATGGTACATGTTATCAAGAGTTACTGTTCGTAATTTGGGAGCGAAATGCATGAGACCAGATAATATTAGACCCTGCATATAATAAGGAAGAGCAATAAACATAACTAGATCATGAGGTCCTTTCCCGTCTATTCCTTGCCATTCAGGATCTACAAGTCGATTACCAATATCCATAGCTGACATAAATCCTGCAGGTTTATAGTCCCTTTTTAGGAATTCTCCAACTATATGAGCTGTAGCAACAATTGGGACTTTTGCAGCTCTAGCAAAATCTATTAAATATTCTATAAGTAATTTTCCGTCTAATTCACGATAAATGGCATTACTACCTACAACTAAAAGTGGTCTATTCGCTCTTTTTATAAGAGAAACTGCGATCTCTGGTTTATTTATCGCCATAGCTTTCTTAGTAGCAGAAACTTCTGCACATTGCCAAGGTTCACATGACATTT
>JARRKS010000343.1:0-2564 GCA_037387865.1 Flavobacteriaceae bacterium | reverse complement strand
TTACTAATAGACATTATTGCCTTTTATTGGTTACAATCTATAACACAGCTTTTAACCTCTACAGTAATCAAGACAACAATCAATATTCTATTTTGGGTCTTTACCATTGGATTAATAACCTCTATATTAATATTAAAAATTACTTTAGATGATATAAATCCTGCTAGAAAACATCTACTTATTTCTTCTTTTTACGGTCTTGCTATATTATCTTTTGTACCTAAAGTTATTTTTGTTTTCATTATTTCAATACTTTATTTCATAAACTTTCACTTTTCAGTTACCCATTCAATGATTGTAATGCCTTTAGTAGGTCTTCTATCTGGATTTCTTCCTTTTTTCGTGATCCTTTATGGCATTTTTAAAGCAGTTTATCGTTTTAAAGTTTATTATCAAACTATATCTTTTAAGACCCTACCTATATCATTTAATGGTTTAAAAATCGTGCAACTATCCGATATTCATTTAGGAGGATTTAATTACCGTTATCATGTGTTCGATAAGGTCATAAGATTTGTAAATAATTTAAACCCTGACTATATTTTTATTACTGGTGATTTGGTCAATAATTTTAGTTGGGAATTAAGAGGATGGGAAGATTCATTCAATAAGTTAATAGCAAAGAAAGGAAAATATGCTGTCTTGGGAAATCATGATTATGGTGATTATAGCCAATGGAATTCATTAGCAGAAAAAGAAGAAAACTTAGAAGCCATTAAAAATTTTTATCAAGAAATTTCATTTAAACTACTACTGAATGAGGGCGAAATCATAAAAAGGAACAACGAAGCTATTTCTATTATTGGAGTTGAAAATTGGGGAAAGCCACCTTTCAAACAATATGGCAATTTAGACAAAGCTATGGAAAATGTCAATGAAATTCCATTTAAAATATTATTGTCACATGATCCTGATCATTGGACTGAAGAAGTACTTGGTAAAACTGATATTGATTTAACGTTATCTGGGCATACCCATGGTATGCAAGCTGCTTTTCAATATAAAAACTTTCAATGGAGTCCTATAAAATTCAAACATAAGCATTGGGCAGGATTGTATAAAATAAATGAGCAATATCTTTATGTAAACCGAGGACTTGGTTGGCTCGGTTTTCCGGGAAGAGTAGGTATGCGTCCTGAAATTACTTTTTTTGAACTTAAAAAAGTTTACTGATTAATATCATTGATTTATGAATTGTCATTACATACTTTAACAAAGGATTATAAACCATTAAACAGACAACTATGTATATCAATTTAGATGACCATGAAATCAAATTTGTTTTAGAGAATAATTATATTGGAAATTTAGGCTATATTTATTTAAATAGGCCTTTTGTTGTGCCAATTACCTATTTTTTTGATAATGAAAATAATATAATAATTTGTTATTCTGGACAAGGGCATAAAATGAATGCTATGCGAAAAAACAATGCTGTTTCTTTATTGGTAGATGAGATTCAATCTGTTGGCAATTGGGAATCTGTTTTGGTACACGGTATTTTCGAAGAACATTTTGACAGTGATGCTAAAAAATATTTGCATAAGTTTTCTGTAGGGATCAAGGAAGTTATTTTGAAAAGAGAAAACAAAAAATTAGATTTTATCAGTGAATTTTCAAGCAAAATATTTAATGAGAAGGTTCCTTCGGTATTTTTTATAAGAATAGAAGAAATTACTGGGAAAAAGAGAATACATTAATCTATATTTTTGTCTCTTTTCTTCTGTTTTTCCAATTTTCTAAAATAACCTCTGGTTAAAAAATTATGTTTTAAAGCCTCCATATTTTGGTTAAACTTATCAGTTCCTTCATTAATGTTTTTAAGAGTAGATTCAAGACTTTTCACTAAAGCGGTATCCTTTACAATATAATTAAACGCTCCTTCACTCGAATTAAAGTCTTGAACCAAAGTATTTATATTAGTTGTAATATTTTCAATCTCCAAACTTGAATTTTCAAGATTAGTCACAATTGTTTTAAGTTTATCACCAGTAATTGAATCATTCAATAACATACCTAAAACTGTATTGTCATTTGTTCTTAATGACGTAATGATCTGATGGACTTCGTTAATGGATTTTGAGGCTTCTAGACTCGCTGTTTTTAAACTCGTTACCGAATGCCTCAAATCTTTTGCCATAATAGTATCGTTTAACAAAACGGCCAAAGTACCTTTTCCATTGATCATGGCATTGGTGATTTTCATTAAATCTGAAGTAAGAATTGCGGCATTTTCTGAACTCACGCTAAGAGTACTCAAAATATCATCTGCTCCTATTTTGCTATAAGATGCAATTATATCTCCATTACTTATAATAGAATCAATTCCCTTACCTGGTACAATATTAACAATCATATTACCTACCAATCCATCCGAACCTATTGTTGCAATGGCATTTTTCTTTATATGAGCAATGATTTTTTCTTCAATATTCATATCAATTTTAATAGTCGAGTCGTTTATCATTTCTATTTTCTTTACAGTACCTATGTTAATACCCGAATACCGTACATTATTACCTTCATGCAACCCATTAACGTATTGAAAATATGCGCTAATTGTA
>JARRKS010000342.1:0-4747 GCA_037387865.1 Flavobacteriaceae bacterium | reverse complement strand
ACCCAAAATAATTATTACAATTATTTATGCTATTTGGTTGTAATCAGGATAACTCCGTTTTCACCTTTTTTACCATATTTCTCTGTTGCACTATCTCCTTTTAGAACTTCTATTTTTTCAATTTCATCAGGATCTAGTTCTTTCATCTCTTCTTCGGTGGTTTCCTTGCCATCTATTATAATCAGTGGTTCTCCATCTTCATCATTTAAAAATACAACTTTGTTTTTTCCATTACCTATACTTTTTACTTTAAAAGAATTATCATCACCAACAACAAAAACATCTTCATCTTCATTAATAATTTCTTCTTTAACAATATTTCCATCCTGATCTTTTTTTATTATTATGATATCTTCATCATTATCAAACTCTACATCTGAATCACTGTCTAAATGGATTACATTTTTGCCTGAAGCTATTGTATGAATTTTATTATCTTTTTTTGACTCAACAACAACTTTGACATCTTCTCCTTCATCCTTAAAAATATAATCATTTGAACCATTTGAAGATGAATGAATAACATGATTTCCATCTTTTGATCTTATACTATAGGCGCCTTTCCCAAAATGATAATTATTTGAATTACCTATTGATAGATTTCCACCTTCTCTATCGAAAGAAATTTTTATAGGATTGATAGGCTCGTCACCACCAATATTATAGTTTGCGTTAGATTGTTTGGAAGAAACATCAATTTTTATACTAATAATCTCACCAGAATCATTACGCTTTATATTTTTGAATTTAACAGCCACACCTTCTTTTTCAAGATGCTCTTTAACTTTATCAAAGTCGCTATCAGTAAAATCCTTTGTAATAATTACCATTTGTTTATCACTACTATTATTAACATTATTACTACTTTTACTTTCAGTGTTCTTAATATTATTGGAGGCTTGATTAGTATTGATATTTTGTTTTGATTCAGCTTTTTGTTCCACAATGGGCACTTCTTTTTTGATATAAACATTTTTTGTGCTGAAGCTCATTAAGAACAAACTTAATAATGGAATGATAACCAGATATTTTAACTGGTTTGATTGTTTTGATTTTGATTTGTGTAACATAACTATTCGTTTTTTGATTAATGAATTATAAAAATTATTTGTTAGACCCAATTGATGAGTTGGGATACTTGATTTTAACAACAAGTATTGATAGCTTTTTTTACAGTCAACATTACTTTGTGTATAATAATCTGCAATGAATTCCAGATTTTGTTGTACCTCTTTTTTGTAAAACCAAATAAAAGGGTTGAACCAGAAAATGATTGTAGAAATTTGAGATATTATAATGTCCAAAGAGTGAAACTGTCTAACATGAACTTTTTCATGACTTAAGACTTGATCTAGTTCATTATTATTGAATTGATTTGGATTATAGACAATCCATTTAAAAAATGAAAATGGTGAAACATTGTCCTTTGTTTTCAAAAAAGTAAAATGGTCATGTTCTTCTTTTTGAGTGTTAAGTAATAATTTTTTTAATGAAACGAGTTGAATTATAAATCGACTAACAAAAAACACAACTCCTAATATATATAACAAGAGAACACCTTGAAGAATGTTAAATGACTTTTCTGGTTCTGATATCACAGTTGCATCTTCAAAAGTTAAATTTTGAAAATTTGTGACTGGTACTTCAATATATACAGGTATAACAATGAAAGGAAAAACAAAAGCTACAATTAAACCAGTTAGTAAGAACCATCTGTTTGATTGAAAAAAGGTTTCTCTTTGTAAAAACACTTTATAGCATAAGTAAAATATTGCTACTATAGCACTAGATTTTAGTAAATATTCCATGTTTATTTTTTATTTTCTATAAGGTCAATGATTTCTTGGAGGTCTTTAACACTTATCTTTTCTTGATTAGCAAAAAATGATACTACATTTTTGTAGGAGTTATTAAAATAGTTTTCAATTGCGGAATTCATAAACTTCTGTCTATAGTCTTCTTTACTTACTATAGGGAAATATTGATGTGTTTTACCATATGCAGTATAACCTACATACCCTTTATCTTCTAAATTCCTAATAATAGTAGAAAGTGTATTATAATGAGGCTTATCTTTTTTAATTTCTGCAAGGACATCTTTTACAAAAGCTTTTTCCAGCTTCCATAAGATGTGCATAATTTCTTCTTCCTTATTTGTTAATTTTTGCATGTTTATAAACATTTGTAGTTATGGGAAACCTTATTCTTTTGTTGTAGCTATAATAACACCATCTTTGGCTTTTGTTCCGTAAATACTTATTGCTGTTTTAGGTTTTAACTCATCTACAGTGTCTAATTTATCATCTTCCGCTAACTCTTTAAGCATTTTAAAATTAGATTCTTCACCATCAATAATAATTAATTTATTTGTTTTTGGGTTATCATAAAATTTAAACTTTTCTTTAGAACCATCTGAATCAAAGAACCAGGAAAAATCATCTGATTCACTATTGAAATCATTAAATTGTTTTTTCATTTGTTCTCTTAATTCATTTAAATTCATAGATTTTCCATTGAAGAAAAAAGAATCATTTTCATCATCAAAAAAGTCATCAAAATATAAATTACCAAAAGATCTAAAATGCTGTTTAAAAATAGAATCTCTATCAAAATTAAAAGGCATCATGTTGGGTTGATTAAAAAAAGCAAAAGCACCATTTTCTTTATTGCTTGGGCTTATAAACACCAAACCATCCTTACGTCCAAAAACAATTTGGGAAATAGGTTGATTACTTGACATTTGTCTAGTTGCTTGATTGCCGTTTTGGTCTTCAAGAATTATTTTTAAGCCAGTAAGTTCTCCTAAATCATTTCTCTCTATATTTGAAAAAGTTACTGTAATACCATATTCTATTAGCATTTCTTTAATTTCAGTAAAATTTTCAGATGTTGTCTTACTATCAATAGTGACTGATATATTATCACTATTTGTTTGTTCACTTTTTTGTGCCTTATTTGCAAAGGTTTTAATTGAATAGAGCGATAAAACTGCAATTAGCACAACACTTAAACCAATTTTAAAATGTCCTGTTGTTTTCATTGTAATTACATTTTTTAACAAAATTATTAGATATCTTAATTTTCTGAAAAAGTTTAACTTATTTTTAAAAATACTTTAAGGTTTGTGTTAATATTTAAATTACAATTTTAGTTAAGTTTTGTAATGTTGTATATCTTCGCACGAAGATTTTTAATAAATATTAATAATGAGTCTACTATTAATTTTACTTGGTTTAGTATTGTTGGTTGTTGGTGGAGAATTTTTAGTACGCTCATCTGTTGCACTATCTTTTAAGTTCCACATTTCTAAACTAGTTATAGGAATGACCGTAGTGTCTTTTGCTACTTCAGCTCCGGAATTATTGGTAAGCTTGAATGCAGCGCTCAATGGTCATTCAGATATTTCTTTAGGAAATGTAATAGGTTCTAATATTGCCAATCTTGGATTAGTTTTAGGCATAACAGCTTTCATTTTCCCAATATCTATCAGTAGAGATTTTTACAGGTTTAATTGGCCAATGATGATGCTTCTATCTATTGTGCTATATTTTTTTCTGAAGAGTGGTAATGTTCTTGATTTTAGGGAAGGAGTAGCACTTTTCATTTCGCTCATTATTTTCACTGTGTTAATCATAAGGAATTCAAGAGCTAATAGAACAAAACTCATTCAAGAAGTTGATGACGCTTTACAACAAACATCTAATTTTAAAATAGTAGTCTGGTTATTAATAGGTGGTTCTGCTCTATATTTTGGCAGTGAATGGCTTGTTTATGGTGCTACCGAAATGGCAAAATCGCTTGGAGTAACAGAACGAGTAATATCTATTACGGTAGTTGCTATTGGTACAAGTGTTCCTGAACTTGCTGCTTCTGTTGTTGCAGCTTTCAAGAAAGAAAAGGCAATATCTTTAGGAAATTTGATTGGATCAAACATTTTTAATATTGCTTCAGTTTTGGGTCTTACCGCAATTGTTAAACCAATAGTTGTACAAAGTGAAGAAATATTAACTAACGATTTATATTGGATGATTGCTATTTCATTTATAATTTTACCATTGGCTTTAATTCCCAAAAAATTTGTACTAGATAGGAGAAAAGGACTACTATTGTTACTTGCTTATGTCGTATTTATTTCTCTAACAATAATAAAATAAAAAAGCCGAACAATTTCTTATCCGACTTTTATATAAACAAAACATCTTTTATTTTAGGCTGGTACTCCTATTTTGGCAGATTTTACAGTTTTAATAATTCTTCCTGCTATTTTATAAGGGTCACCATTAGAAGCTGGCCTTCTATCTTCAAGCCAGCCTTTCCATCCTTTTTCAACAGTGGCAATAGGTATTCTTATTGAAGCACCTCTATCTGAAACTCCGTATGAGAAATCATTAATTGAAGCTGTTTCATGTAAACCAGTCAAACGTTGATCGTTAAACTCTCCATAAACTTCAATGTGCTCTTTAACCACTGGTCGGAAAGCCTCACAAACTTTTTCGTAAACTTCTTTAGATCCACAAGTTCTCAATAATGAATTCGAAAAATTGGCGTGCATACCAGATCCGTTCCAATCCATATCTCTACCTAGAGGTTTTGGATGATATTCAATATAGTAGCCATGCTTTTCTGTTAGTCTGTCCAATAAATATCTCGCAACCCATAATTCGTCACCAGCCAATTTTGCACCTTTAGCAAACAATTGAAATTCCCACTGCCCACAAGCAACTTCTTGATTAATACCTTCAAAATT
>JARRKS010000341.1:0-2586 GCA_037387865.1 Flavobacteriaceae bacterium | reverse complement strand
TTCTAAAGATTTTTTAATTAATTATGACAGAATAAAAGATATCACTAAAGACTGGCCAAAACTGCTTAAATGTAAAGAGGAGTTTCCAGATATTCATATTGATGATATTATAGTTGATGCCGTTTTTGGAATTGGTTTAAATAGACCAGCTGATAAATGGATTCAGGATTTGTTTAGACATTTTCGAGCCTCAAAAGCTTTTACATTGTCTATAGATGTGCCTTCAGGATTATATCTTGATAAAGTTCCTGAAGATGAAAACGGAGTGGTTTGGGCAAATTATACCTTGAGCTTTATGACCCCGAAATTGGTATTCTTTTTACCAGAAACAGCCAAATATAGTTTACAATGGGAAGTTTTAGATATTGGTATTGACCAGGAATTCTACCAAAATACAGAAGTAGATGCTGAACTTATAGGAAAACAAGAAGTTCTTAAGATTTTTATACCTCGAGAGAAGTTTGCTCACAAAGGAACTTATGGTCATAGTTTGATAATAGGAGGAAGCTATGGTAAAATAGGAGCTGTTGTTTTGGCCAGTAGGGCTACATTATCAGTAGGAGCAGGACTGGTTTCTGCTTTTATTCCTAAATGCGGTTATCAGGTTTTACAAACTGCATTACCAGAAGCCATGGTCATCACCGATGAAAATGAAAAACTAATTAGTAACTTTCAGTTTGATATTAAACCAACAGTTATTGGGTTAGGAATTGGAATAGGAACAGATAAGCAAACAGTTGAAGCATTAAAAACATTCTTAAAAGACAATAAAACACCATTAGTGGTTGATGCAGACGCTATTAATATTTTATCAAAACACAAGGCGCTTTTAAACCTATTACCAGAGCATACCATTTTAACGCCGCATCCAAAAGAACTAGAACGACTAATTGGTAAATGGAAAGATGATTTTGATAAACTTAAAAAGGCTAAAACTTTTGCAAATAAATACAACATTGTATTAGTTATAAAAGGCGCTCATACAATTACTGTTTTTGAAGATAAATTATATGTAAATTCTACTGGAAATCCTGGAATGGCAACTGCTGGAAGCGGCGATGTTTTAACAGGTATTCTTACTGGATTAATTTCGCAAGGTTACAATCCATTATTTGCCGGTATTTTTGGTGTTTATTTGCATGGTAGGTCAGCCGATATAGCTGTACAAGACTTTGGTTACGAAAGTCTAATAGCAAGTCATATTATAGAATATCTAGGTGAAGCCTATTTAGATTTGTTTAAAAAACCAGAAGAAACACATGAAGAACCTGAAGGAGGTAATAACGAATAACAATAACAAATTTCAACGTCATTACGAGGATTACACGAAAGAAAGCATTGCTTTCTTGAGGGTACCTAGCGAAGTTAGCGACGAAGTAATCTGTGTATTTGTAGTTCTTATCAAGTTTGCCAAGGCCTAAATGTCTAGCAATGACAACTAAATATTCTAAATATTCAAAGAATATAATAATTTTATAAGTCTTTCACTAGATGGCAGTGGCGCATCTGCACTTACAATATTGCCTTCTGGATCTATTAACATAAATCTAGGAATTCCTCTTATTTTATAGGCTTTCATAAAATCCGATTCATAATCTTTATCGGCAAGTAACTGCACACCTCCAAGTTCTTTTTCAGTGACCATTTTTTTCCATGCATCGTATGCTTTTTCTACACTGCCTCCATGACGTTTAGGAGCATCAACAGAAATACTTACAAAAGCAATGTTCTTATCTTTATACGCTTCCTCAACTTTCTTTAAAGATGGGATCTCTCGCTTACAAGGTCCGCACCAAGTCGCCCAAACATCAACATAAACATACTTTCCTTTTAGATCAGAAAGCGATGTTGTGCCACCTTTGTGGTTTTCATAATTCTCAAAAGTTGGAGATGGCATGCCTTCTGGAAAAGCTTCTTTCAGCCCAATTTTATAATTAAAATAACTTTCAACAGATTCAATTTGACCTGTAGCACTTTTCTCTACATTGGCAAGATGTAGGGAATCTACATTCTTATATTGTGTTTTTAAACGTTCAAGTCCAGACTTATAATCAGTAATCGATTTTTCAAGTACATCTTTATCCAGATCATAAAACAGATCCATAGTAAAATAATCATTGCCTAATAAATAGGTTTGGATTTGTAAATTATTGATATCAGATCCATCACCTTCAAAAACTAATGTGGCATCAAAATCCTCATAATCTGTTGTAAATGAAGACACAGTATTGTTTTTTAAATAAATAGAGCCATATTCATCACCATGTTTAAACCGATAATCACCTTCCTCTACATTTAAGGTATCACTAAATGTACCATCATCATTCACAGTAATTATTTTTTCATAATCTCCTTTAAATATTCTAACGGACTTCGTTTCATGTGCATTTTCAATTTTACCGGAAAGTGTTGCATAGTTTTTAGGCTCTTCTTTGCATGCAATAATAGAAATTGCAAAAAGGATATAAATGAGTTTTTTCATGTGTTTATTTTTTTCAAAAATAAGTCTTTACATGAAAATAGCAATTCGTTTATCTTTTAATTAACACTTATTGTAAATCCTTATCACAGCTTGATTTATTAAAT
>JARRKS010000340.1:0-2587 GCA_037387865.1 Flavobacteriaceae bacterium | reverse complement strand
TCTTAACAGTTCTTAATCCAAGTATTCGTTCTGAATCTCCTTTAATTGAATCAGTAGCTGAACACCGTATTGCATCATGGGGCTATATTTATTATGAATTAGGCTTGGGTGTTCTCTTCTTCTTAACTGGCATTTATTTCACATTAAAAAATCCTACAAATCGAAATGTTTTTCTTTTAATTTTTGGAGCTACATCTCTTTATTTTGCTTCTTCGATGGTTCGTTTGTTAGTTATTTTTGCACCTGCATTTGCACTGTTAGTTTCAAAAGGCCTCAGTAGTCTATTAAGTCCCTTTTTTGATCTATTAAAAGAAGCATCTATAGTACTTGGTAAATCAAAACGACGATTACATCGTGTTGGTAAAGAATATGCCGGAGGAGTGATTGTTTTAATTTTCGCTCTTCTTGTTTTAAACCTATCTTTTACTCCTCAAAGTGGTGGAATTCCAAGGACTATAGCTCAAGCTTATAGTCCAATAACAATAAGTTCAGGTGGTTTACCTATTGCTCCAAATGAACCTGTAACTGAATGGTTAGAGATGTTAAATTATACAAGAACCAACCTTAAGTCAACAGATGTTGTCTGTTCTTGGTGGGATTATGGCTATTGGTTGGGTATCCCTGGAAATGTTACTTCACTTGCAGATAATGCGACAGTTGATACAGAACAAATAGAAAATATTGGATTTATTTTTATGGCTCCTGAACATCAATCAATCCCAATGCTAGAAAGGTATGATGCTAAATACATTCTTGTATTTCATACAGTGTTTATTGGAGCTACTGAAGATCAAAGCAACTATGTAGCTACTTCGGGGATATGGGGTGATGAAGGAAAATGGAGTTGGATGGCTAGTATTTCAGGTGATCACAGAGAAAAGTTTATTGAAGAAGGATGGATAGATGAGGAATCAATGTGGACTGATGAAAGTGATTTTGGTAGCTTAAGTCAGCAAACTAATAGCTGGGTTTGGAATACAAAAGGTAAAGAATCTACAATATATAAATTAATGAGTTGGGCACGACAACTCTACACTGAATCAGAGATAGTGCAAGCAAGTTCTCCAATTCCAGTAATAAATGATGAAACTGGAGTTGAACCTACCTATTTTAAGCCAATATATATCTCTGGTGTAAATACTCCTCCAACCAAGTATTTCGGAGTTATACCCTTAGTTGCATTGTATGAAATTGATTATGATGGCTTCTATAATGCTACATCAACTTAATCGTTAAAGGAGAATGATCTTGTTTCCAAGAGCACCAGATCAACATAAAGAAGGAAAACCATTAGTTCCAAACGGTTTAGGTGTAATTTTTGTTCTTTTTACTACTGTTTATCTTTTTATCATTTATTTTACAGGTATTGTAGCTCCAATAAATAATGTATCAGCACCTTTAACTCTTGCAGTTTGTGTATTATTTGGAGGTTTTATGGGGTTACTCGATGATTGGATTGACCTAAAATGGCGCTATAAAGCTTTCATGCCCTTAATTGCAGCTTTACCATTAATTTATTTTGTATCTAGCAGTGGACTAAGAACCTCAATCTCTTTACCCTTTTTAGGAGCTATTCAATTTAATGAAATGTACTATTTCTTTATTATACCCTTAATAGTTATGATTGTTACAAATACAATAAATCAATTAGGCGGATTAAATGGTTTAGAAACTATTTGTCCAGCAATTGTTCTTACTGGTTTAATTCTACTCTCCTCTTCATACATTCTTATGCTTGGTCCATTATTAGTTTGGCTTATACTAGCGATTCTAAATTTTCAAGGGAAAATATTTGTAGGAAATACTGGATCTTTTGCTATTGGTATGACAATTGCATCTTTTGCAATAATTACCGATCTCAAGTCATCACTTATTATTTCGATTTTGCCTTTTGTTTTTAATTCCACACTCATTTTGCTAACAATTTTCTTAATTCGAAAAAGAGCATGCGTTAGTTTTGATGGAAAAAAACTATTTTCTCAACATAAACGTAGTTTAGTTACTTTAATTACTTTTAAGAGATATCTGACTGAACGACAAGTTGTAATTATTATCTCTTCCTTTGTTTTCTCATTCACTATTTTTTCAATAATTCTAGAAATAATTTAATCAATATTTCTATCCTCAAAAGTTTCTGATTATGACCAGAATCTTTCTAGTTTTGTTAATCCAATTATTTCATCAAAACTTAATCCGAGTGCATCTAGGACTTGATCAAAAGTTGATTGTAGATAAGCAATATACTTGTCGACATCCACCTCATTTTTTCTAGTCACTTCAACTGGTTTAACTCGAGGTTCACGAATTACTTTAATAAAACTAATTATATCTCCAGCTTTTATCTCTACACCTTGTTTTTGAAGAATTCTTGCGGCCTTCACATGTTGGGGAGTTGTTTTCGTATATCTGTGTAAATCTTCTCCTAATACTACATGGAAAGCAAGATCATTCATATTTTCCCATTTTCTCTTTTTTATAATCGAATAGCAGTTATGAACAATTTTAGAAATATCTTTTTTCGCAGCTTCAAAATCAGCTGGATTTTGTACTTGTGCTAGTCTCTCTTTCATTTTATTAAAAGCTGATT
>JARRKS010000339.1:0-2588 GCA_037387865.1 Flavobacteriaceae bacterium | reverse complement strand
CATTTCAAGACTTTGGTTGCCAAATATTCTTTCACAGGTGTTTGCTGGTTTTACTATTGCATTTATGTTTCTGGGTAGTACGCTTACAAAGTTTTGCGGGTATTGTTCTGACCTATCTAAGTCTATTACTGCGAAGAGGTGTTTAGTTTTTGTTATAGTGTTGTGATATCTTGTTTCCTTTTTGGTTATGAGTAATTGTAGATTCATTTTGTTTTCTCCAAAATAAGAAGACATTGTATTTTTTGCTGACTTGTGGTACCGATAGAAGCCTATGTGTCTTAATTAAGTTTGGCTTTAGAAGTTTTATTTTGTTGCAACTATCGTTCTTTGTTTGTTGTACCCAAGAAAACTTTGATTTATTTTCATTTGGTTAATAAACTTGAGATTATTGCAGAAATAAATGCTCCAAAGGATAGTGTTGAAAGTGCTATTTTATTAGTTTGTTCATTTGTTGAGACTAGCGTTAAGACAACTAATCCGCTTAATATGATGCTGATGAATGTTATTAGAAAGGCAAGCAACATTTTTGTTGGTTTATCTTTGGAGTATTTTATTGTTTATTTCTCCTGTTTTTCAGGAATATCTTGTTTGGATCTTTTGAGTCTTTATAAATATTGTTTATTATTAGTTTAACACTTATACATCTGATTTTAGCCTTTGTTTTTGTTTTTTTGATTCTTTGTTTGATCTTCTCCAAGAAAGATAAAGTATTTATAATGGTGTTTATGCTTGCGCTATTAGGGAGGTCATGATGTTTGTTCTTTGAAGAAGAAGAGTATGATGAAGATGAAGAAGAATGGACTGATCAAGACTGGGAAGAAGATTACTAAAAAAATTAATTGCTTTTATTAAATTAATCATTTTCCTTTTACACTTTTCTATTTTTATTTTTCTGTAACTGTTTCCTTTTATTCTTAGATTGAATACAATCAAGTTCTGTTTTTTGTTTATATAGAGAAATTAATGTTCTTTTATCTTCTTAAATTAGAATCTGGTTTATTTTAAGGCTTAATTTTAGTGGAAAAAAGTGTATATTTTTGTTTTGTTGGTTGATGTTAAGGTGGATTATATGATCTTTGAAGCTAATGACGGTAATTTGGAGAGCTGTTCTGAAATAGAAGAAGACTTCTCTGATGATGAAGGGTTTGTTTTTGTTTGGGAAACATATCAAACTAAGCTTACTAGGTATTTTAAGTCTTCAAAGAGAACCAAGACCAACGGATTTTAGCTATGGAAATCAGTTATTTTCTTGATAAATCCTGTTTTTGCATTCAGAACATATTCTTGAACGTTTATAATTTCTTTTATTACTAAAAGTCTTCCCACAAAGCCTGCATTTTATATCATGACTAATTATACTTTCCAATTCCTTTATCCTACTTCTAATATCCTTGATAACCTCTGTGTCCTCTTCATTATCTAAAGCTTCTTTTAGAAGATTGTAAGCTAACTTTGGACTTTCTGATCCAAACAAATCAATAAATTTGTGCTTTATTTTTAGGTTAGGATCAATTTTTCTTGGAAGCATACATAAGAAGTTTTGTGGATAGTTAGGTGATTTGTCTTTGTCTACTACTGCAAACTTTACTTGTATTCCTTTGCTTCTATATTTTAATCCATAACGTTTTGTTATATATAATTCCAAATCCATGATTTATTCAGACCTTTTTATTTGGTTTTTTGTATCTTTTTGCTTTGCATTCATAACACGTTTTTTGCAATCTGTGGCCAAATTTTCTAGCTTTGAACTCTCTACCACAATCGTTACAAATAATTAAATTCTTTGATTTAGACTTAAGAATCTTTAAGCGTTTCATAAGTTCATTTTTAAATTCAATATCATCCTCAGTTTCTAATGCTTCATCTAAAAGTTTCTTAATAATCTGTGGACTTTGATCTCCAAACTTTTCCTGGAACTTGCAAGGTTTTTTAGGGTTTTGATTTAGATTTCTTGGTAACATACATACAAAGTTTGCTGGGTACTCTTTGGGTATGTCTGTGTCTATTACTGCTATTCTTATGTAACTTGATTTTTTATTGCGTCTACTACCGTAATTTTTTGAAATGTAAAGTTTCAAATTCATAAAATAGCTCCAATATTAACTATTGGATATTGATATCTAGGCAGATTGCAGAATATATATGTAGTATATTTAGCTTCTTTAACAATTCTATTATATTAATCATATTTACTATTGGTCTATCTACTATTGCAGTTGGTTGCTTCTTTTGTGTATTGGACTATTAGATTAAATGCTTGAGATTCTTTGTTTGTTGCAGGCAAGAAAATTAGTATTTTATTCTTACTACTGATCATCTGTGGGTAGTTTGAGAAACTTTGAAAAAATTACCATCCCTTCTTTGGTGTGGATCTCGTATAAACTTCAACAACATAATTATCAGGATCACAAAATGATACCGCATAATATCCAGGTTCAAATTGAGGATGTTCTTCACAAGGAAAAAGAGGTTCAAATCCATTCTTTTTCATTTCTATCTCGATACTATCCACAGTTTTTCTGTTTGCTACCAAGATTGCTATGTGATCTAATATGACATTCTCATTTCCAGTTGGGGGTTGACGTTTA
>JARRKS010000338.1:0-3314 GCA_037387865.1 Flavobacteriaceae bacterium | reverse complement strand
CGATAAAACCATCATACCCCTACTTAACGCACCTAATACTTCCGCAGACATTATATTTCTATGGACAATACCTGTATTTAGGTCCTTAATGCTAAAGACTAAAGTATAGTCATCCCTAGGCTCAGATGAAATTACTGAATTCATATTTTTTTCTCTAGAAAGGGTATCGGCAATACGGGCCGATTGAGGGTTGTACATATACCAACGGTACTCGACATCTTGTTCGCTTAATCCATTTTGAAAAGAAACTTGAGGCTCAACATTAGCTTCTTCCAGATAATTAAAAATGTAATTATCTTCTAGGCCTTCAACTGTTACAGCACCTAATGTTTTAAACTCATGTACCGTATCGTCAGTAACACAGGAAAAAATGCTTGCTGTGGTAATTAGTATGTATAATATTTTTTTCATTGTTTACTTTTTTAAAATTATCGAATCATTAAAATACAGGCCATGGAAATATTCTGTTCCCATTTTCATCATACACTTCATTATCTATAAAATATTGGTCTGTAATCCTTCCTTGAATTTGCCAGTATGAATAGCTATAACCATTATCCTCATTTAATGCATCTTCCTCCAATAATGGAAAGTTGTGCCCCATAATACTAATTGCAATATTATGTTTCACTTTACTATATTCTCCAAAATATAAATCAAGAAAGACATCCCAGTACGACGGCTTAATAATCTGGTTTGTTATATATACTTTTAACTCTAATTTATCCGAATATCCAAGATCGAAGTCATCCGAAGGAATTATCTTTAAAGTAATATATCTATTCTCTGTTTCTAGTGCAGCATCTCTATTATAAACCGTAAGATTTAAATAATCAGTAAACTTATCAGCTCCAAAAGTATAAGAATCATCTAAAGCTTTGTAATGCAAATCCTCTTGAGCATTAGTATTAGCTTCGTCTACAATTACCTTGTAAGACCTATCCATATCAGCTGCATCCCCCATTATGTTAATAGGAATTTCTACAATGGAAGATTCATCAAAGTTACCTATAAAGCTATAATATAGACTGTCTTGAACATTGAAGTAAATA
Organism: Flavobacteriaceae bacterium; assembly: GCA_037387865.1. Classification (GTDB taxonomy): domain Bacteria; phylum Bacteroidota; class Bacteroidia; order Flavobacteriales; family Flavobacteriaceae; genus Gilvirhabdus. The sequence goes on along the minus strand of JARRKS010000338.1, from coordinate 2,262 downwards.
CCATCCTTGTTTTCAAAAACAAAATCTTCATTTTCTTCACAATTAAATAAGGCGACCGAAACCAAACTTAAAATTGCAATATTGTATATCAGTTTTTTCATAATATTAATTTTTCAAAGGGTTTTAAAAGTTACCAAACTCAATTTCAGATGCAGGTATTGGCAAAGTATAAGATTCTTGATCTATTTCAACTCCATCCAAAATTCCAATCTGACTAGCATTTTTACGTTTGTATTACAAAAATAATTTGCCTTCGCCGATAAATTCCTTTTTGTATTCTTTATAAATTTCTTCATCTAATTGCTCACGAGAAAGGCCATCCTGGGCTTCTATACCGCGACTTGCCGTAAACATGTTAAAATAACTCAAGGCATTATTAATATCAGATTCAGCTTCTGCAGCGATTAAATAGAGCTCACTGATTTTAAGAAGCGGCATGATAGCAGCTGAATTCAAGTCTACATATTTAGCCAATGCACGATCTCCGTTTCTATTGGGACCAAAGAACACATTGCCTCGAGGATCTACAGAGCTTGCTCCAGAAGGAGTGTAAACTTGCTCAATTACACCAGCGTCGATGGCGAGCCAGTTTCGTTGCTGTCCACTTGAAGCCGCTTCGGAGAAATATCCATCTTGATAATCCTCCAATTTTGTTATGTTGAGACCAAAAATTGTTTCAGATCTTGCAGATAAATCATCCGCAATATCAGCGAATTCGAACAATTCTACTCTACTTTGAGAACCATCTAATGTGCCGATTACTTCTTGAGCATATTTAAGAGCATTAGCTTTGTCACCCTCATATAAACTAACTATTGAAAGGGTCGCTGTAGCAGCATAAAAATTCATTCTAAACTCACGATCTTCCAATGATGCCACTTCATTTTGATCTTGATAATTTTCACCGTAAGGGTCTTTATCTCTCATTAATTCACGACCAAACTCTAAATCATTTTTAATTTTATTTAAAGTTTCTGCGATCGTTAAAGGAGCTTGCGCCTGGTTGGTATATTGGTCCATATAAGGAATACCTTGAGTATTCGTTCCAAGAGTTGGAGCCTGGGCGAATAATCTTAACAAATTAAAATGTAAATACCCTCTTAAAGCAATGGTTTCACCTTTGTATACATCATAAACACCATCTGAAAAAACACCTGCATTATCGTCTATAAAATCCAAAATGGAATTAAGATTGGCAATCGCTTGGTAATGACGTGACCAAATGGTATTGATTCGCTGTTCTACATTAATATCATCATAATTAAAATCTGCATCATTATAGAAATTATGATCTGTATTTGCCTTAATTAAGGGATAATATTGCGCTAGGACATCTAAAAAGCCATAGCTTAAATTATCGCCGTACATTTGTTGAGTGCTCATTAAGGTGTAAACCCCTATAAGTGCTTGGTTAAAGCCAATCTCATCCTCTTGTAAGTTAAAAGAGTAATAGCGTGCAAATGGATAAGAGATACCTCTTTCAATTTGTGATGTGTTAAGTCTAAAAACATCATTTGCTATAACTGCCAGTCTTAATCTATCTATACCGAACTTATCCAGAAATTTATCTCCGAAATTGTAAGCGAGATTTAAAGATGACATTCTAAGTTCGTTATCTTTTTCTATAAATCTAGATGTTGGAAAGGTAGTAGAAGTATTCGTAATAGCTTTAAATTCTGCAATATCTCCAGGTTCTTGCCATCGGTCCAATAACACCCGTCTGTCTGCATTTTGTCTTGGATCGACATTTTCTACTTTATTAACTAAAGTTTGGTTATAAATATAACCTCCAACTCTAAAAGAAAAATAAGCGCCCAAATCGAAGTTAGCGTATCGTAAAAAGGTTCCAAAGTTACCTTCTAAAGATGGATCTGCAACTGCGAGCGGTTTTTGGTCTGTAAAATCATATTCGTTGGTAATGTTTCCGTTTTTGTCGATAAATATTTCCTCGCCTGTAGCTGGATCAATACCAAGCGACTCAACCGCCCAAATAGTATTGATAGATCTACCTTCTTCATATTTCACAAATGGTCTGCTAACCGGGTTTTCTGTGTCTGATGCTAACTCATCTTGTCTTTCGTTAAAAGCCGTTAAAGCATCATTAATTTTTAATAAACTGTTATTATTACTTATTAAATTAACAAATACATCCCATTGCAAATTCGATTTTGGAGCAAATGATCGCTGGGGTACCTTCTTTAGCGGTGGTTTAGGATGGAACTTGCATAGAGAAGATTTTTTTGAAGATCATTTTCAATTATT
>JARRKS010000337.1:0-2592 GCA_037387865.1 Flavobacteriaceae bacterium | reverse complement strand
ACAATATTTAGCACACTTTTCAGGTGGAGAAGTTGCACCTTCTAATACACGAGAATACGGCAGAGCCAATTTGAGCTATATAAAACAAGATGAATTGTTTTTTGAGAATATAGAAAACAATAGTCAGGTTTGGATGAGCCATAGTGATACAATAAAAGTATTACCTACCAATGCTGTATTATTAGCAAGTACTAACGATGGTGAAAATGCAGCTTATAAAATAGAAGGCGAACAAACATATGCTATCCAATTTCACCCAGAAGTTTATCATACAACTGATGGTAAACAGTTATTAGAAAATTTTTTAGTGAAGATTGCTAAATTAAATCAAGATTGGACCCCAGCTTCTTTTGTAGAAGAAACCGTTGATGATCTTAAGACTAAATTAGGTAATGACCGAGTTGTTTTAGGGCTTTCAGGAGGTGTAGATTCTTCAGTTGCAGCAGTATTGCTGCATAAGGCTATCGGAAAAAATTTGTACTGTATTTTTGTAAACAATGGTTTGTTACGTAAAAATGAATTCGAAAGTGTACTGAAACAATACGAAGGTATGGGACTGAATGTGAAGGGTGTTGATGCTTCGGCACGCTTTTTGGATGCTTTAGCAGGAATTAATGATCCAGAGAAGAAGAGGAAAGCAATTGGTAGTACCTTTATTGAAGTTTTTGATGATGAAGCTCATCTAATTGAAGATGTGAAATGGCTAGCACAAGGAACAATATATCCTGATGTTATAGAAAGCGTTTCGGCAACAGGAGGACCAAGTGCAACAATTAAAAGTCATCATAATGTTGGTGGATTACCAGATTTCATGAAGCTTGAAGTTGTTGAGCCTTTAAAGGCTTTGTTTAAGGATGAGGTTAGACGCGTTGGTAAATCAATGGATATAGATTCTAATATTTTAGGTCGTCATCCATTTCCAGGTCCAGGCTTGGGAATAAGAATTTTAGGAGATATCACTCCAGAAAAAGTTCGTATTTTGCAAGAGGTTGATGATGTTTTTATTAACGGCTTGAAAGAATGGAATTTATACGATAAAATTTGGCAAGCCGGAGCCATGTTATTACCGGTAAATAGTGTAGGTGTAATGGGTGACGAACGCACGTATGAAAAATGTGTAGCATTACGTGCAGTTGAAAGTACTGATGGCATGACTGCAGATTGGGTAAATTTGCCTTATGAGTTTTTACAAAAAGTCTCTAACGATATAATAAATAAAGTTAAGGGCGTTAATAGAGTAGTATATGATATTAGTTCAAAGCCTCCAGCTACTATAGAATGGGAATAATTTAAATACTTATTTATGAAAAATATTTTTTTGGTCATTTGTTTTCTTTTAGCTTTTAATGGCTTAAATGCTCAAAACTATAGAACACACAAAGTAAAAAAAGGTGAAACCATTGAAGCAATATCAAAGCTTTATAATGTTACTCCATTCGATATTTATTCCTTAAATCCGGATGCTAAAAATGAGCTAAAGGTAAATTCGGTTTTAATTATTCCAAAATCTAAAATAGATTCAAAGCCTAAAGTAACTGTAGAAAGAAAATTGAACGGCTTTAAAAGGCACAGAGTAAAACGCCAAGAAACACTTTACAGTATATCAAAAAGATACGATGTAAGCGAAGAAGACATCAAAAAGCATAATACATTTCTATATGCCAATAATCTGCGAAAAGGCGATAATTTACAAATCCCTGTTTATATAGAAATTAAAAAAACTGAAGCTACAGAACTTACAAAAAAATATACGGTTTTAGCAAAAGAAGGTAAATGGAGAATTGCTTATAAATTCGGAATTACAATAAACGAATTAGAAGCCTTGAATCCAGAAATGAAAGCAGTGCTGCAAGAAGGCGATTTGTTAAATGTGCCAAATATAGCCACAAATGATCACAAAGAAATTGATGACACTTACGGTTATTACAAAGTGTTGCCCAAAGAAGGTTTTTACCGTTTAAAATTAAAACTGGGAATTGAACAGGAAGAATTAGAAGCCTTAAATCCTGAATTAGAAGAAAGTGGTTTAAAAGAAGGCATGATTCTAAAAGTTCCTTATTCGGCTGTAGCAGATATTTCCGAAAAGGAAGATTTAAATGTTAATCATCTTACAAATCAGATTAGTGATTTTGACCAAAAACACATTGCCATAATGTTACCATTCAGGTTAAACAGAGTTACTTTCGATTCTATTGCCGAAACAAAAGACCAAATAAAGAAAGATCCATATCTTAATACATCTCTCGATTTTTATTCTGGAGTTTTAGTGGCTCTTGATTCACTAAAGAAACTTGGCGTTAATCTTAAAGTAGATGTTTATGATACAAAAAATCAGATAAGTGAGGTGCAGCGAATTATTAGTTCAAACAATTTTGAAGGTGTCGATGCAGTTATTGGCCCTTTAATGCCTAATAATTTAAATAAAGCAGCTTTAGAATTATCAGGTTTGAATATTCCTGTAATTTCTCCAAACTCAAAGAGTATTCAACTAAATGATAATGTTTTTCAAACAATGCCATCAGATGATTTGCTTAAAAATAGAGTAATTGAGTTTGTTAAAAATGATAGCTTAAAGGATAACATTATTATCAT
>JARRKS010000336.1:0-2593 GCA_037387865.1 Flavobacteriaceae bacterium | reverse complement strand
GAGATATTTGCTTTGTTTGTTGAAAGTCAAGGAAACTTCCCAATAGATTTTGCTATTGGTTATAAAGTTAATTTGTAAAAGCTGGATTTGAGGTTTTATTTATTAAGCTCACTACAAATTAACTTTATAACCAATAGCAAAATCTATTGGGAAGTTTCCTTGACTTTCAACAAACAAAGCAAATATCTCATGGTATGAAAGCGTAATAAAACCATTTTCACTAATCTTTATATCAGCACCAATACCTATAGCAAAAGGCGTATCTATATTCGAGCCAGAGTTGTCTTCAGCTAAGAAAGTACCTGGATTGTCTTCATCTTCATATAAGATATTTGAATCAAAGATTGTAAATGTTACAAGTTTTGCATTGCCGTAAATATTAAATTTAGGATTATTAATAAACCTAAATCTATAACCCAATGCAAATTGAGTTGCAGTATATTTAAAGTCATCGCTTTCCAAAGAATGTTTTAAACTAAAATAGCCTGTATGTCTAGGCATTATGCTTTCTTCAAAAAATTCTAATTCTGCTCCAAAATTGGGTACCGAAACATTTTCAATATTCTCAATAAATGGTTGATTAGTAATTCCAATAAAAACACCTAAACGCGTAGCAATTTTTATTTTGTCTGAAGAATAACTTAAACTTGAATCAACAGCTGCATCATAATCTTTAAAGAACTGTTTTAAGCTAGTAAGGGTAAGACGTACGTCTTGAACAGGAATATTAACATCTTTAGTTAAAGATTCTAATGTAGTTTTATATTCATCTTGAAACTTATTGTTATCGCCTTTGGTATTAATTAATTCTTGAATATTTCCATCTTCGGTTCGAACGAAGTAACGGTATTTCTGGTCAATGATATTCCACAACAGATCTATTTTGCCTTCTACTTCAGTTTTTAAAATAAGAGTTTCATTATTAATAGTGTAGGTGTTTTGTGCTACAACAGAAGAAAAGCACAAAAAAAGCAAAAATATTAGGGCAAGTTTTTTCATTTTGATTTAGGCTTTGACTTATGTAAATCTAACAAAAATAAATGATATTGACTATTTCTTATATGTTCTTCCTTTCCACTTATAATCTTTAAAAACAGACATAAAAGCAATGTAAACACTAAAAAAAGGGTAGATAAAAAAACTTAATGGAAAGCTTTTCAAAACCCCTTTTTGTTTGAAAAAAATGGAGGTTTTAAAAATTATAATAAAGTCAGCACTAAATTTTATAATTAAAACACAAATGAAGGTTTTTAAACTTACTATTTTAAAGAAACAAAGAACGAATAATGCAACTATTAAAGCATTCATGATTAAGACTATGAACCCTGTTAGTTTTCCAAACACATTAGAATATGTATTAATTTTTGCTGCCCATCGAAGATTTTGTGAAATCAAAGAAGGCCAAGATTTCTCTGGTTTTGTAGTAACAATAGCTTCACGACATTTGAGATATTGAACATTATTTTTGCAATTTCTTATTGCTTTTTCCATCAAAAAGATATCATCTCCACTAGCTATATTTGAATTTCCTTTAAAACCATCCAGATTAAAGAATAATTTTTTAGTATAAGCCAAATTTGCACCGTTACATAAAAAAGGTTTTCCAATACCAAAACCACCAATGGTTGAGCCTTGCAAACTTAATATGCTTAACAATTGAAATTTCTCAAGCAGTATATTGTTAATTTTGTAAATTACCGGTGCAACAATACATTTGGCATTTGTCTTTTGGATAAACTCATCAAAGCTATTCAGCCATTGTTTGGGCAGAATACAATCGGCATCTGTTGTAATTATCCAATCATTTTTAGCAAGGGATATGGCTTTGGTAATAGCATCTTTTTTTGGTGCATGAGTTAACCGTTCATTTTTAATAATGTTAACATTATTAAGTTTTAAAGAAGCAATAAATGAATTAATTATTCCAAGAGAATTGTCTGAAGATTCATCATCAACAAAAATGATTTCATATAAATGTTTTGGGTAATGTAACTTTGAAAAGGATTCTAATAATTCTGGTAAGTTTTTAGCTTCATTTCTAAAAGGAACTATAACAGAAAAGCATGTTATTGACGAAATATTCTGTAGATGAAATTCTTTTATTTTGTCATAACCAAATATAAAACCAAAGATTAAAATAAGATAGAATAGCGTAATTATGATACTTAATATAATAATCATTCTATATCTTCTTCAGGTAAATTAAAATTGAGCACATAATAGCTTCCAAAGAGGCTCGGAAGAACAAAGTTCAATAGCCACATCAATGTAATGACACTTAAAATAGTGAGTTCATTTATGCCAATTATTGAAAATAAGAATACACCAACACTTCCTTTAATAATTACATCAAAAATAAAGACTGAAGGAATAATAGATGTCAATAAATACATTGATGCAATAACAGTCATAGCTTCAAAATAACTAATATCAATACCAAAGATTATAAGTAAATAATAAAACTGAAATGAAAAAATCATATAACGCAAAACTGAAAACACCAAAGTTAAAATGTGCGATTTAAGGGGTAAATCTCTTATAAATTTAAAAATCCTTTCTAGAGTAACACCTTTAATTGTAAAGGTGCTTTTCT
>JARRKS010000335.1:0-3844 GCA_037387865.1 Flavobacteriaceae bacterium | reverse complement strand
GTGTATTCTAAAAAGGGCGAAGCATCACTAGCAATAAAAAATTCATTTTCACCTATACCAATCGCTAATGGGCTTCCCAATCTTGCTACAACAATTTCATCCGGTTTATTTTTATCAAAAATAGCTATAGAATATGCTCCAACAACTTGATTTAAAGCAATTTGAACAGCTTTACCAAGTTTGATACCTTCCTTGATTTTCACATCTTCAATCAGATTTATTAATACTTCAGTGTCAGTATCTGATTTGAATTTATATCCTCTTTTGATAAGCTCTTTTTTAAGAGCTTCGTAGTTTTCAATTATTCCGTTGTGGATAATAACTAAATCTCCAGAATTTGAATAGTGAGGATGTGCGTTAATATCATTAGGAACACCATGTGTTGCCCAACGTGTGTGACCAATATCTAAATTACCATTTTTAGAGATTTCATTTTCTACTTTATCTTCTAAATCAGCAACCTTGCCTTTGGTTTTTGAGACTTTAAGGTGACTACCATCAAATAAAGCAATACCAGCACTGTCATAGCCTCTATATTCGAGACGCTTTAAGCCGTCAATAACAATTTGATAGGCTTCTCTGTGCCCTATATATCCGACAATGCCACACATACATTTTTAATTTATAGGTTCAGTATAAAAAATTTCTAAATATACTCTTTTGTCCTCTGGGGTATTTTCATTGCTGCCATATAAAATGGTGCCTTTTGGAGATAAAATAGATGCTGACGGTACAACAGTAACGTTCTCATCTTCCGCTTCTTTAATTTTACTATTTTGAATGGTGTTGACGTTTGTTGATAAAACCAACCCTAATCTTGTATTAGTAGAATCCTTTAATAGAATATTATTTACATATTCAGTGATTCTTAGTTTAAATCTATAAGGAGTTCCATCATCGTCATTCAATCTTTGCCCTAAATGAACAACTCTAGAGTTAATCGGGTTTGTTTCATTCACGGTTGGATCTATAAAATAATCTAAAATCGGATTGTTATTTTTTACATCATAAAGATAAACACGATCATACTTATGATAGTCTTCATTTGGCGAATACATAGATTCGTCTTCATAAAAAACTAGCGAAGCTTCATTTATTAACCAATCATCTTTGTGGCTTTTAAATTCTTCCAATTGGTCAGATATATTATTACCATCAAGATCAGTATTTCCAAAAAGATCTATAACTGCCATAGATCCTTCTCCTCCTTTAAGATATAATCTTTCATCTCCAAGATCACTATCACCATCTTCTAACGGAAGATTAAAATTATTTTCTAAAGTGTTAAAACGAATTCCACCAAAGGTCATTGTATATGTTCCTGTATCTCTTTCTCCATCAGTAATCACAGAATCTTTTGAATAATAAATAGTAATATTAGCTGAAGTCGAGGCCATATTTAACAAAATGATATTTCCTTCAGCAGACAATGCCTCTGCTTTAAAATACAAACTTCTAAAATAATTTAGAAAATTGTTTTGATTGCTTAATTCTGCATCATCTTGTTTATCAATAATAACTTCTTTCCAATAGTCAGCATCTAATTGAACTCTTAAAGCAGGAGCTAATCTTTCTTTTTCTTCGTAAACACCAGTAGATTCATTAATTTCAAAAATTGGAATGGCATCACTACTTGGTGTAAACAAAGGGTTTTCATACAGAGTATCTATAACATGACTGTCAAAATCTATGGTTGAGTTTGCATCAGAATAATAGTATAGAGGATCATCAAATTCCGATCCCGGGTCATAATTTCTTAAAAAATAATCTGTACGATAAACTGATAATTTTATTGGAGATTCTCCATATAATGAATCGCTTATTGAATATAAAGTATTACCATCTTCATCAGGAGAATCGGCAGCTACTTTACTGTAGTAAGGAATAGACAAAATTACTGAATCGACGGCTGGATTTTCTCCAAAATTTACTGAATAAACTTGCGGTGTTAATTGTGAGACAATATTAGCAGTAGTTGTACCATAAACAGGATCGTTATGGAAGCCCAACAAATTAGAGGGTAAATTACTTGTTTGAACAGGATTTAATTTTTTATTGTAAGAAGTAGCATTGAAAACAGCAACGGAAGTTTCAAAGTTTTTGCCACCTATTATATCACTTCCTATTGTATTGTAATCTTTATCACAAGCTATAAAACTTATTGTTAAAACTAATACGACAAAGATTAATTTTAGGGCTTTTAGGTTCTTTTTCATATAAAAACTAATGATAGACTAACTTAAAATTTGCTCTGAACAGAATTGTGTGTAAGCATCTCCAAATTCGTCTTTATTTATATAGTTTAAAACAGGTTTGTTTGAATTTTTTAAATACGTATTTAATTCTTCTGGGATTTCTTCAGAGCCAATAATTAACGCATCAGATTGGTCTATTGCTACTTTCATTAAGTTTTGATAAGTTGGGTTTTCAAGAATTTTAAAAGTCTCTTCATCAATATTATCAAACTTAATTTTAGATAACATATCCTTATTTAACGTACCTTCAAAACTTTGATTGTATATAGAAGTAATTATTTTACTTTCATTAAATAAAGGCTCGTCTTTATAATACTCTTTAAGATAAAGTGCAAAGAAAATGGCACGCTCGTCATTATCAGGAAACAATTCACCATTTTCATTGGTTAATGTGGCCTTTCTTTTAAAATATTCGTCATTGTCAATAAAGTAAACCTGGATACGTTCTTTTGGAATAGAAGCTACTTTAATGATTAATGGCATATCTAAATCATTAATAACTAAATTGATACCAGATAAACGAATGACCTCATGTAATTGATGCCTTCTCTCATTAATATTTCCATATCTAGGCATAAAGATTCTTATCTGGCCACCTTGCTGGTTTACCATTCTAGGAGCCTCAAAAGACATAGATGAAATTTCGGTTTCAGGCAAATAAGGAACTACTTCAGATTGATACATATAATATCCTCTTATCTTTCATAAAATGTATTGCTTTTGAAAATTCAAAATAAAAAACACGCAAAATTACAAAAATTTATGCAGATTGCTAGTAAAATCTTAAGTTTGCACGCTGTTAATTTTTTATTAAAAGTGAAGGTATTCACAGAAAACAAATCAATTCAAACCTCAATAGCCCAATTAAAAATAGAAGGGAAGACCATTGGAATGGTTCCTACTATGGGAGCATTACACTATGGTCACATGTCTTTAGTGCAGACAGCACTTTCTGTAAATGATATTGTTGTAGTAAGTATTTTTGTAAACCCAACACAGTTTAACAATCAAGAAGATCTTAAAAAATACCCTCGAACTTTAGAAAGAGATTTAGAATTGCTAAAAACACAATCTGAAAATATTTTGGTTTATGCGCCTTCAGTTGAAGATATTTATAAAGAAAAAACAAAAGCTCAACATTTTGATTTTGATGGTCTAGAAACTGAAATGGAAGGTATGTTTAGAGAAGGTCATTTTAATGGCGTTGGAACAGTCGTCAAAAGGCTTCTAGAAATTGTTAAACCTGATAATGCTTATTTTGGAGAAAAAGACTTTCAGCAATTAATGATTATTAAAAAACTGGTTAAAAAGTACAATATTCCAGTAAACATTGTTGGCTGTAAGATTCATAGAGAAGCTAATGGACTTGCAATGAGTTCGAGAAATGAACGATTAACATCTGAATATAAAACTGAAGCGCCATTTATATATAAAACATTAAAGAAAGCAAAGAAAATGTTTAAAACAGAAAGTGCATATAGTACAATTAAGTGGGTAGAAAACCAGTTTATAAACAATAATCTTTTAAAGCTTGAATATTTTGTTATTGCTGATATGGATACATTAAAAAAAGTAAAAAGAAAATCTTC
>JARRKS010000334.1:0-2618 GCA_037387865.1 Flavobacteriaceae bacterium | reverse complement strand
ATTACCGATAGCTGTTGATATATTTTCCTTTCCCAAATAGGTTATATGTGCTTTAATTTCTTCTCGGTCAAAAACAATAATCAACTCTTGAGATTTACCTATGGACATATTACTATAATCTAAAGTTCTAATGCCATATAAAGTAGAAACTATATCTTTAGTTTTAGAATTTACATTAATGGTTTTGTTCTCATCCCAAATACTACCATCTTTTTTCTTTTTTTGTTGTAGAGTCTTAATGGTATTATTTTTATGATCAAAGGTGTATTTCATAGCTTTATAATAACCACCTTCATTTATATCTCTTTTATACAAGTATGGTTTTAAAGTGGTAGGGCTTACATAGCTTTCATACAGATCTCTAATCTTAAAAAAATGATCCCATTTACTGTATGTGCTAGCTGTACATTTAAGCCTTAAAAGAGTTGCTTTAGAAGTTTTGATTTCGCTGGTTTCCATTCTAACTTCAGCTAAATTATTAAGAATTCCAGACATATTGTACGAAGCAGTAAACACAAGTTTTTCATTGGTTCCAACTGCATTGTTTTGTGCATTAACAAAAAATGAAAAAAAGAAGACTAAAACAATTGTAGTACGATACATAAAATTGATTTGTTGTTTATAACGCAATATTAATCATTTATTGTGCCGAAATTATTATTGCATTTAACAAATTAATTATGAGTTATAATAATTTTCACCTGATAAATATCATTGATTTTTAATTATTCTCAAACTAAATTTATGTTGTAAATAATAGCTTCAAGTGATGAAAAAAATATTGCTTCCAACCGACTTCTCTATAAATTCTATTGATGCCATTGAGTATGCAGTTGAATTGTTTGATACAAAAGAATGCGACTTCTATGTGCTTAATGTTGTAAAGACGTCCTCTTTTATCACAGATGATTTAATGACCATGACACCGTCAGAAACATTATACAAATCACTTATTGATTCTTCTAAAAAGTCTATAAATAAAATCATATCCAAAATAAAAGCGAAGTATAAGAATAATAGGCATAAATTCCATGCCATTGTTGATTATGATAATTTTATTGATGCAATAAATCAACAGTGTGTTTCAAAATCAATTGACCTTATCATCATGGGAACCAAAGGAACAACAGGATTAGAAAGAATTCTTTTTGGCAGTAATACAGTTAGAGTGATAAACCATTGTTTAATACCAGTTTTGGCTATTCCTAGTAATTGTAAGTTTCAACCATTAAAGAACATTGTTTTTATATCAGACTTTTTAAACCAATACAAATCATCAGAACTTTTACTTTTACTCAATTTTTCAAGAATGTTCAATTCAAAATTCAAAATACTTCATGTGTCCAATACTATTTCTTTAACCGAAGAACAAAACAAGATTAAGTCCTTTTTGAATACTTACTTTAATGAAGTAGAACATGAATTCATTAATTTAGAAGGCGAAGATGTTATGAAACAAGTCACACAATATTTAGCCAAACACAAAATCAATTTATTATCAATGATAAATAGAAAACATTCTTTTTTCAACAGGCTCTTTGTTACACATAAAGTTGAATCGTTTGTCTATCAAATTTCTTCACCTATTCTCATAATACAAAATTAAAGCGTTCATTTTGAATGTTTTAAAATCACTTAATTTAAGTAATGCAATTGTTTTGTTTTTTGTATTATTCGTAAACAAATTTTTGTACTTTTATTCCTACCTAATATATAATTCTCATTTGCTAACAAAAGCATATTTCATAAGTCCTCAATTCTGTATATTTTACCAAGAAATAATTTGGCTGAAGCCTTTTTATATTATAATTTTTTAACTAACAACAAAAACAACTTAAAAATGAAAAAAAGTGTAATTATTTTCATGATGATGTGTACCATGATCATGTATTCTCAAAAAAAGAAGAATGGAACAGTTTATAAGGAGCATCCTGCAATTAGCGCTGTTGAAGCTATGCAACAGGCAGATATGGCTGGAGATGCAGACAAAGTTGCTACCTATTTAGCCGAAAACTTTAAATCATTTGATGGAACTAGTAGAAATAAAGATGATAAAGGCACAGATAAAGAACAATATTTAGATTGGGTAAAAAATAGAAAAAACTGGGTTGCTTATTTGAGTATAACACGTCAAAACGGTGCTTATCCAGACGCCATACAGTACGATGACGATGATGGTTTGTGGGTTCAAACATGGGATTATGTAAGAGGTATACACAACGCTACTGGTGTAAAAGTTGATATGCCAATTCATAGATTGTATTATCTAAATGCTGATGGAAAAATAGTGACTATGATTGATTATAGTGCCAATGTAGGGCGAGAAATTAGACAAAGTTTCGCTCCAAGAACCAACGGAACTATTTATGATCATCATGAAAACATTAATAAAGTTAGACGTATGATGGGTGCTTTAGAGCATGGAGACGTTGATAAAGCATTTAGTTTTTTTACTGACGATGCAACTTTTAGTAATTTAGATATGGCTCCAGGTGAGTCTAATACCGTTGCCGAAGAAAAAGAAGGTTTTAAAAAATTGCTTGAAAACTGGACTATTGAAAGTATAGATGTGCAGGGATATCCAGATTATTTAGATTATGAATTGGGTAATGCCAAAG
>JARRKS010000333.1:0-5169 GCA_037387865.1 Flavobacteriaceae bacterium | reverse complement strand
TGTAAGGGAGCTATCTCAAATCATTCCGTTTTATGAAACGCGCCATATAATTAAACCTGGATTAACTGGTTGGGCACAAGTAAATGAACGCTATGGTTCTTCGGTAGATGCCAGTCTTATTAAACTTCAATACGATCTGTATTATATCAAACACAGAAGTTTCTTTTTGGATGCCAATGTCATTGTAAAGACCTTGAGCACCGTGCTATTTTACAGAGGGCAATAAGCAGTAGTTGGTTAATAGGCTACTTATTTTTCAAAAAGGTAATTAAAAATACATATCTAATTACCAAAGCTACTAAAATTGGAATTAAAGTCACTGCAAAAACCTGAATACCAATACTCCAATGTAATGTTAAAAGACACAGCATAATCAATAGAAATTTTAGATATTTCTTAAACCAATTCTTGGGTGTCTTTTTCAAGGCTTGATATAAGACTATTAGGTTTATAGGAAAAGCCCAAAGCACATTATAATTGTTGGCCGTTGCACTATGATCTGTAGCAAACCACAGTAGAAGAATACATATTCCAATAAATCCAGTTATACCAAAAATAAAACCATCTAACCAGATTGTACGCTTGCCTTTTTTGAAGTCGGAATAGGTTATGAATACTATGAATAATGCAATAATTGAAAATATCACAAAAGGACTTAATAAAAAATTGCCTGATTCCGGTTTTTCAACTTTTTGATATAAGACGTTTGTTTGTTTAACTAGAGGTTTTTGCGAGCTTTGAAATGTAGCAACATCAAAAAAATCGAAAATGAATTCTGGTAAAAACATGAACTCTTGAGGTTTTGCTTTTCTATCAATTACTGCTCCAAGTGCTATATCAATACCAAGACTTCCCCATGAATTACAGTTTAAATTGTCTTGTATGAGTTGCCTGAATGTCTTGTCACTAATACTTTGAGGCGTGTTTAAAACCAGATCGTCTTTTAATATCGCTTTGGCTACATCTCGAATTCGAGTAGCACAATTATCATAGAAAAAATCGTAAAGATAGGCCCTGTTTTCTGGTTCATAATTGGTTAAAAGGTAGTCAAAAAGTTCTTGCTTTTGAAAAGGGGTAAGATTTAAAACTTGCTCTTCAATCGTTCTGTTTTGAGCCATATAACTGGCTAAAAAATCATCATAGTAGTTTACACCTAATAGATAATTTAATTTTCCCTGTGCAAATTTTAAATAAAAGTTTGGCGTAGCAAAATCATAAACACCATAATTAAAAACCAGGTCCAGTTGGTTAGGATTATCTTGTATTCTGAACGCAGAATGCCCAAAGGAGTCATTCAATGATGTTCCCGGGCCTATGGTAAGTACACTTACTTTGGCTTCGTGAGATAATGGGTTTTGTGAAAATATCTTTACAACGGTAAATATGCAAAGAAGTAGTAGCCAAAGTTTTTTCATCATTCAGAATTAATTACCTAAAGATACTGAAATCGATTTTTAATGAGAACACATTAGAATACAATGCCACACTCTGGTCTCCAATATCTGTAAAGGCATAATCTATTTGAATACCATTGTATTTAAAGCCTACGCCAAAACTGGGTTGAAAGCTTACTTGTTCACTATTATCTATTTGTAATTCGTTTTGAAAATTACCTACACCACCACGTAAATACACCATATCTACATAACCAAACTCAAAACCAAATGCAGGATTAATACTGGCAAAAGATGATGAAAAAATATCATTGTTTTCTTCGAAACGTACATTTAAGTTCAACGAGGTTAAAAACGAATAATCATAATTATAATAGAATTTTTTTGATACGCCTATATGTAATTTTGGAATGGTAATTTCTGTACTTTCAGGAAGTTCCTGATTTTGACCTTCAACTGCGTCTTTAATAGTTTCAAACTCTTTTTCGTCTATGCTCCAGGCATTAAACGTGGTTGTAATATCTCTGGCCATGATTCCGAATTTCCATTCATTGTTAGATTCAAACTGTATTCCAGCATCCAAACCAAAACCCCAAGAAGATGCAAAATCACCAATGATGCGACGAATGACCTTGGCATTCGCCCCAAATTTTAATCCCTGTACTGGTAGATTTCGCGCATAAGAAAATGTTAAACCATAATCTGCAGCTGAAAACAAACTAATCCGATCATAATTGATATTGCCTTGCTCGTCTATAAGCTGTGTGGTATTTAATATATCATCAACCGCAAACCGAATAATTGAAACTCCAACAGCACTTTCATTATCCAAAGGCATTGCAAATGCTGCATAATCGTAATTTGCAATACTGGCGAAATAGCTTGAATGCATTAAGGCTAATTGGTTATCTTCTATGGCCAACAAACCAGCAGGATTCCAATATCCAGAATTTACATCTGCAGTATGCGACGTTACAGCGCTACTCATACCCAATGCTGCAGCATCTACACCAATGTTCATAAACTCGTTAGAATATTTTCTAACTGTTTGTGAAGACACAGCAAAAGATACCAATAGAAAAAGTGTAACTATGTATTTATTCAATCGCAAAATTTTTACAAATATGCATATAATTTTCTTCCTAATTAACTTGAAAAGCTTACAGATATTGTACTCCTATTAAACTATCTTTATGAAAAGACACATTCCTAATTTTTTAACACTCTTAAATTTACTATGTGGTAGTATTGCTGTTATTCTTGTGGTAAACAACAATTTCGTTGCTGCTTCATTGTTTGTTTTTTTAGGTATTTTCTTTGATTTTTTTGATGGTTTTGTCGCTAGAAAACTGAATGTGCAAAGTGATTTAGGTATTCAACTGGATTCTTTGGCCGATATGGTGACTAGCGGTTTGGTGCCTGGATTGGTCATGTATAAACTTCTAAAATTGGTTGCTCCTTCTTGGCAGGAAACAGTTGATGGTATTGGGCTTGAGTTTGCCAGTCCCGAATTCTATACTATTTTACCTTATTTCGGGTTATTAATCACATTAGCTTCAGCATATCGTTTGGCAAAATTTAATATAGATGAAGACCAGCATGATTATTTTAAAGGATTGCCTACGCCAGCAAATACGTTGTTTATCATTTCATTGCCTTTAATTATTGAATTTCAGAATAGCCATGTTATTGATTCACTACTATTGAATACTTGGTTTTTAATAGGAGTTACCCTGTTAAGTTGTTATTTGTTGAATTCTAATTTAAAACTAATGGCCTTAAAATTTAAAGACTGGAGATTTAGCAGTAATGTGTTTAAGTATGTCTTAATAGGAATAAGTATTGCGCTTTTAATTGTATTTAAATTTATTGCTATTCCAGTTATTATTCTCCTTTATATTGTATTGTCCTTATTACATAAATCCTTCAGTGTAAAGTGATCAATATTAAATAACTCCACATAATGGCATCAGGATTTTTTGCACTGTTAGATGATATTGCTACACTTATGGATGATGTTGCAGCCATGAGTAAAATTACAACTAAAAAAACAGCTGGGATTTTAGGTGATGATTTAGCTGTGAATGCCGAAAAGGCATCAGGATTTGTATCTTCCAGAGAATTACCTGTGCTTTGGGCTATATCTAAAGGGTCTTTATTAAACAAGCTAATTATTTTGCCTATTGCGTTTTTATTGAGTGCTTTTTTGCCTTGGGCTGTGCAGGTTATTTTACTTTTAGTAGGTATTTATCTGGCATTTGAGGGAGCTGAAAAAGTTTATGAATTCTTTGTTCCACATAAGGAAAAGTCACATCGTTCAAAAACTGAATCACATTTAGAAAAGGACGTTCTTGAACAGGAGAAGAAGAAAATTAAATCGGCTATAATTACTGATTTCGTCCTGTCTGTAGAAATTGTCATCATTGCATTAGGTACAGTTCTTGGCGAATCAATTTTATTTCAAGTATTAGTGGTTTCTATAGTTGCGATAATAGCTACAATTGGTGTATATGGGATTGTGGCTTTAATTGTTAGGATGGATGATCTAGGTTTGTATTTTATACAGATGGACAGTGGAAAGGGATTTTTAAAATTTATTGGAAATCTTTTAGTTCAAGCTTTACCCAAAATTATTAAAGCTCTTTCGGTAGTTGGGACCATTGCCTTACTGCTGGTAGCCGGTGGTATTTTTGTGCATAATATTGATTTTTTACATCATGCTTTAGAATTCTTGCCAAGTATTTTAAGAGACTTTGTGATAGGTTTGAGTGTTGGATTTTTGGCCTTATTTATTTTTAAAGGGCTCAAATGGTTGGTCGTTAAATTATACTAGCCTCTTTCTTTGAGATTCAATCATCTCATTAACTTTGTACAATTTCATTACTAGTCTCTTATTTTCTTTTTACGAAGTTCAAAGTTTTGCCCTAAATACACCTTCCGTACTATTTCGTCATCGGCAAGATCTTCAGGAATGCCATGTTTTAAAATGCCACCTTCAAACATGAGGTAGGTTCTGTCTGTAATAGCAAGTGTTTCTTGTACGTTGTGGTCTGTAATTAATATACCAATGTTCTTTTTGGTGAGTTGAGCGACAATGCGCTGTATGTCTTCTACTGCCACAGGGTCTACACCAGCAAAGGGTTCATCTAATAAAATAAAATTTGGATCGGTTGCCAATGCACGAGCAATTTCGGTTCTTCTTCGTTCTCCACCGGAAAGGAGATCACCTCTACTTTTTCTTATATGTCCTGTAACACACTTAAGATATTGTCTTCAATACTCAATTTTCTAAAGACAGACGCTTCTTGAGCCAAATAACCAATGCCATTTTGAGCACGCTTGTACATGGGGTATTTGGTAATGTCTGCATTGTCTAGATAAATAGTTCCTCCATTTGGTTTTATAAGCCCAACAATCATATAGAAACAGGTTGTTTTACCAGCTCCATTTGGTCCTAAAAGCCCAACAATTTCTCCTTGTTTAACTTCTAGCGACACATCTTTTACAACTTTGCGTCCACTGTAGGACTTCATTAAATTATCGGCTCTTAAAATCATATTTACAATAACGACATTTTTATTTAATTATTGGTTTCAAGGGCATCCCAATATTCGTAAGCTCTGCGTAAGTGTGGAATAACAATTGTACCTCCAACTAGTGTTGCAATGCTCAAAGCTTCTACCACTTCTACTTTAGTCAGCCCTGCTTTATATGAATTTTCAAGATGGTATTTTATGCAATCATCACATCTTAAAACCGCTGAAGCCACCAAACC
>JARRKS010000332.1:0-2649 GCA_037387865.1 Flavobacteriaceae bacterium | reverse complement strand
TTATGATAAATGGTCAAAACGTTTGCAAGATCCTGAAATTAGAAAGAAAGTACTCCAAGAAATGACTACACCTACCGATGAATGGGAAAACCTTTTACAGGCAGCAGGATCAGCTGATAAAGTTTTACTCATTGGTTTTAAAAATGACAGTTTAAAATACCTGACAGGAAAAACTTGTCGGCTGATCCAGAAGCTTGTAATAAATTTTCCCATTCATCTGTTGGTGAAGTCATTTCTTTAAGCGCTTTTTCTCTTAATTTAGAGTCCTGTAATCGTTCTGCCCATTTATCAAATCCTCCCTCTTGAACCCAAGGCGGCATAGAGGCATCCAAACCTGTAGCACCTGCGATATACGTATACATATCTGTAGTAATTTGAAGTCCAGCAGTTCTCGCAGAATCAATTTTAGTTATCACGTTTTCCAACTTATTCCAATTGTCTTGACCACTTTGTTTTAAATGGTAAACTTCTGCTCTTATATTGGCTTCTTTAGCAATTCTGATAAGTTCATCCAAGCTTTCCAAAAGTTTAGGACCTTCACTCCGTAAATGTGAAATATACATACCATCATAGGCAGAGGCTACTTTGCATAATTCAATTAATTCTTCTGTACTAGAGTAAAATGCAGGAGCGTAAATCAAGGATGAACCAATACCTAAAGCACCATCTTCCATTGCCTGTTGGACCAAAGATTTCATAGTCTCTAGTTCTTCTTGTGTAGGAGCCCTGTCCTCATATCCTACAGTATATATTCTTAAAGTTGTTGCTCCAATAAATGAGGCTACATTTGTAGATATACCTTTATTGACAAGATATTGGAGGTATTCATCAAGGGTTGTCCAATTAATATCATATTTGATATCTCCTTGATCTTTAAGCCATTCTTTTCTCATTTCTTCATTAATTGGACCCATAGACCAACCTTCACCGAAAATCTCCAAAGTCACACCTTGCTTGATATCGCTCATAGATCTTCCATCTTCAATCAAGGATTCTGTTGCCCAACTCAACATGTTAATAAAGCCTGGAGCAACTGCCAATCCTGTTGCATCAATTTCTTTTAATCCTTTTGCTTCTTTGAGATTTCCTATAGCTGCAATTGTATCGGCATTTATCCCTATATCTCCAATATAGGATGCGTTTCCAGAACCATCTAAAATTTGTCCTTGTAATATTAGGACATCAAATTGTTCCTTTTTATTACAGCTATATAAAGTAATTATAAAAACAAGAAATACAAAGGTCTTAAAAGGCTTCATCAATTGGTTTATTAAAAGTCAATAATTCATTAGGTGTAATTAAACACAAGAAAACGAAATTCGACTATTTCAATAAGAAAACCAAACCATTAATTAGAGCGCATCGCCAACAGCTCATTTTTGGCAATTCGATTTTTTAAAATATTCAAGTAGCGTAATGCATTTTTATCTCTGTAATCTGTATAGGCTTTAGAAGCCCAATCTGTAGCTGCTAACAAATCGCCATTTATTTCGTTAATAATGGCCATATTGTAACACGCACGACCTGCAATTTTTGAGTTTAGATTTCCGGTTTCTCGCTCCCAAAGTTCTGCTGCGCCATCCCAATCTCCTGTCTGTGCTCGTCGCATAGCAATTTCAAAATTATCAGTACCTTTTACATAATATTCACGAGTAACACGAATCTTGAATGGGTAGGTTCTTAAAGCATATCGGTGTCCTAAACCGTTACTTATTTGTAAAACAGCTTCTTTTCGTCCTGTTAAAGCTTCAGCGGCCTTTACCGGATTAATGCCACGACCAATAGATCTAGACCAATCACTATTCATAATTTCATCTAGTAGTGTTTTATTGACATTATCATAGATTCTGAAACCTGCAAGAATATTGGTATTGACCTCTGCAGTATGTTCTATAACTGGAATTTTGATTCCGAAAGCATCCAATTTATCTACGGTTTGAGCATTATACTTTATCGAGGCATCTGTATCATAAAATGAAAGTACAATTAAAGCATCAATGTTGTTTTCTTCACAGATTTGATTTACGATGTTCCATGATAAAGCGTTTGGAAAGATACCAAGTCCAGGATTTTCAACTTTATCAGATTCAACAAGAACAACCTTTTCAAAGGTTTGGTTTTTTTCAAATTCGTCTTGAATACCTTGGATTAAATTATCTGCACCTTCTCTGTCCAGATTAAGTCCTTCAGCCGAAAAAATCTTGTCTATATCATCAAGAGTTTTGTTGGTAGTAGATTCACTTCTGTTTAAAATTCCAATATTTTTGATATGACTAGGAACATAAACAGGTGCTGGTTCTGTAACGTTCATCGTTAGGTTATTTGTAGAACTACAACCTATTAATGATAAAGCACAAATGAGTAAAGGTAATGTAGGTCTAATTACTTTAGTTTTCATGTTTAATAAGATTTGGTGGCTACTAATGTAATAAAATAATTTTATATAGTATCTAACTGCTTGTAAATGCGACAGATAAAATAAGAAAACACTTACTTTTTTTCTTTTTGAAGAATGATTTTGCTATTATCAATTTCTTTTACAATTCTGGCTGGGTTACCAGCAATAAAGACATTGTCTGGAAAACTTTTAGTGACTATAGCACCAGCACCAATAACCACATTATCACCAATGGCAACTCCTGGACAAAT
>JARRKS010000331.1:0-2651 GCA_037387865.1 Flavobacteriaceae bacterium | reverse complement strand
TTTAAGCCAGTTTACTAAAGTATCTTGTTCTTTTTCTGGCTTGTTTTTTACAATTGCCCAATAGGTTTTAGAAATGGCTTTATCAACAAGCATTTTATTCAATCTCTTTAAAGCTTTAGAGGTTTTAGCAAATATAACAAGACCCGTAGTTGGTCTGTCTAGTCTGTGAACCACACCCAGATATACGTTTCCTGGTTTGCCATATTTCTCTTTGATATACTCCTTTACATGCTCGCTTAATGGTATATCACCGGTCTTGTCACCTTGAACAATATCACCACCGCGTTTATTGATGATGATTATGTGGTTGTCTTCATATAGAATTTGAAGATTATCTTTGTGTGAAAGAATTTTTGTTGTCACTACATCTTAATATTGCTCACCATCACTTGGAAAATCAAGACTTTTAACATCACTAACATATTGTGAAATAGCTTTGGTGATATCTTCGTACAAATTAAGATAACGACGCAAAAATCTAGGATTAAACTCATGTGTCATACCTAACATGTCATGTAAAACCAATACTTGTCCATCAACACCATTTCCTCCGCCAATGCCTATAATAGGAATACTAACACTTTCTGCTACCTCTTTGGCTAATTTTGCAGGAATTTTTTCTAAAACAATGGCAAAACAACCTGCTCGTTCAAGCATTAAAGCATCTTCCTTAAGCTGTTCGGCTTCTTCTTTTTCTTTTGCTCTAACTGTATAAGTGCCAAATTTATAAATAGACTGTGGTGTTAAGCCTAAATGCCCCATTACAGGAATTCCCGCATTTAAAATACGCTTTATAGATTCTTTAATTTCTTTTCCTCCTTCCATTTTTACAGCATGCGCACCACTTTCTTTCATTATTCTGATAGCAGAACGCAATGCTTCTTTTGGGTCACTTTGATAGCTTCCAAATGGAATGTCAACAACAACTAAAGCTCTATCAATAGCTCTAATTACTGAAGATGCATGGTATATCATTTGATCCAAAGTAATGGGCAAAGTAGTCTCATGGCCAGCCATTACATTACTTGCAGAGTCACCAACCAGTATGACATCTATACCTGCACCATCAACAATTTTTGCCATAGTATAATCATAAGCTGTAAGCATTGATATTTTTTCACCATTGGATTTCATGTCAACCAATGTTTTAACTGTAATTCTCTTGTATTCTTTTTTTGCTACAGACATATCTTTATTATGGTTTGATAGTTTGTAAAAGTAATAAATTAAATACTTACTGTTAAAGTTTTCTTTAAGCCACGGTCGCATTAAGACTTATCATTTAATTTCGAACAAAATCTTTAATCTATGACTCGTATAACAGTATTTCTAATTGCTTTGATAAGCATATCAATTCAAGCTCAAAACGAAAAAGAAGAAGTTAAATTGGTAATAGATACTTTTTTTAAAGGTTTTCATAAAGGAGATACAATACTTATGAAATCTGTAATGGCAGATAAAGTATATATGCAAACAGTTTATAAAAATAAAGAAGGTAAAGACATTCTTGTAACTGATAAACCCGGAAAACTAACTCAAGCAATTGCTAATAGACCGTTGGATCAAAAATGGGATGAACGCTTATTGAATTATAACATTCAAGTAGATGGTAATATGGCCAATGCTTGGACACCTTATGAATTTTGGTTAAATGACGAATTTCATCATTGTGGTGTTAATTCATTTCAATTGTTCAAAGATGGTGAACAATGGAAAATCATTTATTTAATAGACACCAGAAGAACATATAATTGTGATCCTATAGACAACTAACAATCCGTTAGACTAACTCTAACAGCCAAGCCTCCTTCGGAGGTTTCTTTATATTTGGAATGCATGTCTTTGGCAGTTTCCCACATGGTATTAACTACATCATCAAATGGTACTTTTACATTATTAGGATCAGTATCCAAAGCTAATTCTGAAGCGTTAATGGCTTTGATTGCTCCCATAGCATTACGTTCTATACATGGTATTTGTACCAAACCACCAATAGGATCACAAGTTAACCCAAGATGATGCTCCATGGCAATTTCTGCGGCCATTAAAACTTGTTCAGGTGTACCACCTGATAATTCACAAAGCGCACCAGCTGCCATGGCAGAAGATACACCAATCTCTGCTTGACATCCGCCCATGGCAGCACTAATTGTAGCTCCTTTTTTGAAAATGCTTCCTATTTCTCCAGCAACAAGCAAGAACTTTTTAATATCCTCAAAATTTGCATCATGATTTTCGATGACAATGTAATACATAAGTACAGCTGGTATAACACCTGCACTTCCATTTGTTGGAGCTGTTACCACACGACCCAAAGAGGCATTAACCTCATTTACGGCAAGCGCAAAGCAACTTACCCATTTTATGATTTGTCTGAACCTTACTTCTGTATTTCTAATTGAATATATCCATTCTACAGTATTGGAATATGGGTTAGAACCTTTTAGGTTTTGGTATATATCGTAGGCTCGTCTGCGTACTTTTAAACCTCCTGGTAATACGCCTTCCGTGTGACAACCAATATACATGCTCTCAAGCATTGTATCCCAAATACGTTTAAGTTCTTTATCAATATCCTCTTCACTACGAATGGATTTTTCGTTCTCTAAAACGACTTGAGAAATTGAAGAGTTTAAATTTTTACAAAATTG
>JARRKS010000330.1:0-2655 GCA_037387865.1 Flavobacteriaceae bacterium | reverse complement strand
AATTTAAATAACATTACTGCTATCGCATAAAGTAAACTTTCTAGTAAAGTTATACTTTATATTGTGTAAGGCTTCTATTTATTAAAGCCTTTTTATTTTTTTATGAAAATGTTAGTAAAATACCATTTTCCGTCGGCATTCTTTTCTGCTGAAATATCAAAATCTGAAAAATTGCCTTCTATCGTATTTTTATGCCCTTCGCTGTTTAACCAAGCGTTAACAACAGATTCTGCTGATGTAAATCCATAAGCTACATTTTCTGAAACCGATTTTGCTCCAGTATTGGATGTTAAAAAGCTTTTTCTCTCATAAAAATTATCGTGAGATACTTCGTTGTGTTCTATCATGTAATCTGTGTGATTATAAGCTTGTGATTTAATGATATCCATATTTTTTAATGGATTTAAACCAATACTTAATCTATGGTCATTAATACGTTCTAAAATTTCAATTTCAATTGTTTTAGCAGCAGGTACAATTAAGTTTTTTGACGCTAGCTCTTCAACATTTTCATCAACATTATCTGTTGAACAAGAGAAGGTTAAAAAAGCTAATAATACCAATGTAGGTAGTTTGGTTAATAACTTCATGGTTAAGTAAATTTAGATTTGGACTTGTAAATTTAGTAGACCAATTAGAAGTGAATGTTAACGAAATGTTAAAATCGATAAAAAGCGTGTCGTTCATCGAATTTTATTACTTATTATCGATGAAGTGTAAATTGAAGTGAAAAAAATATGTATTTCGTCTGATTTTTTATGGAGATAATCGATGAATTATCCAATCATAATCTTTTCCTAATGTATATCTAATTCTATCATGAAGTCTATTGGGTCTTCCTTGCCAAAACTCTATTTCAATTGGTTTTACAATAAAGCCACCCCAATAGTCAGGTCTTGGAATTTCCTTTCCTTCAAACTCTTTTTCAAACTCTTTGAGTTTATTTTCAAGTGTATCTCTACTTTCTACAACCTCACTTTGTTGCGAAACATGAGCACCCAATTGACTTCCTCTTGGGCGAGTTTCAAAATAACCATCACTTAAATTTTCAGAAATTTTTTCTGCCTTACCTTTTATTATTATTTGTTGTTCTGCTCCAGACCAGAAAAAAGATAAGCACACATTTGGGTTGGAACTTATGGCTTTACCTTTTTCGCTATTATAATTAGTGTAAAAAATAAAACCTTCGTAGGTGAATTTTTTTAGAAGTACTACTCTACTCTTCGGAAACCCATCAAGGCCAATTGTTGAAATAGTCATGGCATTAGATTCATTTTCAGGAAAAAACTTATCAACCTTAAAAAACCAATCTCGAAACAACTCCATTGGGTTTTCTGGAACATTCTCTAAAAGAAGTTCATCCTTTTCATAAGA
The DNA here is from genome assembly GCA_037387865.1 of Flavobacteriaceae bacterium. Lineage (GTDB taxonomy): Bacteria > Bacteroidota > Bacteroidia > Flavobacteriales > Flavobacteriaceae > Gilvirhabdus. Next base: position 1,281 of record JARRKS010000330.1, on the reverse strand, counting down.
CTTTCTGTAATTGCTTAAATCTTTTTCCATTGTAGGTGCAATTTACAATTTTTGTAACTTTAATAATTAGAATTACATTCTAAAATGTCACGAATACATTTGTTTGAATTTGAAGATTTAAATTGGTTCCCTTCTTTCTTAAGGAATTACATGACAGATTTTTTGCAGTTTATGTGCAACAAATTTGATATTTATAAACCTATCGTCCCAATTTTAGAAGAAGGTCTAGCAAAAAGTAATACTAATGTGATTATAGATCTGGCTTCTGGTGGCGGCGGTGGCCTGCTGAAGCTAAACGAACATCTTTTAGAGAACAATCCCGATATCAAAATTATTCTAACAGACTATTACCCAAACCAAAGCGCATTTAAATTGACAGCAGATAAGTACGATAATATAGACTATATTTCCACACCAATTAACGCACTAAATGTTCCTAAAAGCTTAAAAGGTTTAAGAACACAATTCTTGTCATTGCATCACTTTAAACCAAATCAGGCAGCACAAATTCTTCAAAATGCCTTAGATAGTAATAGTGCCATTGCTATTTTTGAAGCTCAAGAACGAACCTTAAAAAGCCTGATTTTTATGCTACTTTCTCCAATTAATGTTTTATTATTAACGCCTTTTATTAGACCTTTTAAGTTTGGACGGATTTTGTTTACTTATTTAATCCCGATAATTCCAATACTAGTTTGCTGGGATGGTATTGTTTCTGTTTTAAGAACATATACTTTAAAAGAGTTGAACCAAATGATACGAGAGTTGAACAATTACGAAGATTATATTTGGAAAATAGATAAAATTAAATCAGGACCTTCAATGGTAACATATCTTTTGGCTTATAAAAAACACTAAAATTGAAATGTTTTACCATCTTCAGCTAAAAGAACATTATCAAATATTTCATTGGCTTCAGTTTTAAAATCTTCTATATTATCATAGCGTGTAGAGTAATGCCCTAAAATTAATTTTTTAACATTAGCCTGTTTAGCAATTTGTGCAGCTTGCTTTGCTGTACTATGTTTTGTAGGATCTGCGTATTTTTCATGTTTTTCAAGAAAAGTAGATTCATGATAGAGTACATCTACTTCTTTTATTAAAGGAACAATATTTTCATTATAAACTGTATCGCTACAAAATGCATAGCTTTTAGATTTTTTAGGCGCTAACGTTACAGTTTCGTTTTTAACAATCTTTCCTTCATCATTTTCTACATCAAATCCTTGTATTAGTTTTCTGTAATAGGCAACATTAATTTTGGCTTTTTCAACGGCTTCA
>JARRKS010000329.1:0-6629 GCA_037387865.1 Flavobacteriaceae bacterium | reverse complement strand
CATCGATTCCGTGATAATAAACATAGTTTAAATCATTATGAACCCTAACAATAACTTGCTGTTTAACTCCATCGATATCATTTGTAGGTTGATAGGGTGGATAAAAATCATTGTATGAATTTATTTCTGTAACAGCAGAAGTTGAAACATGACATTCCTGACAAGTCATATTATCGTGGCACATCATACAGTTTGAATTTGTTTCCCAGGATAGGAATTTATGACTTCTCATAAAATCATTGTCTCTATGTGTAATAGGAGTTAAATTAAAAGTTGAAATATGACACGCCTCACATGCGTTAGATGCAATCTCAACTTCGTTGTGACAGCTTGCGCAAATTTCCATCGGAGGAAATACATCAGCGCTTTCAAAGCTATATTCAGCTTTATCTAAACCTTTATGGCAATCAATACATTGCATTCCCATTACTTCGTGAATTTTATGGTTATAGATAAGAGTTGGGTCTTTTTGAGTTAACTCTTCAAATTTATCATCGTAATGACAGGTATTACACTCATCAAATTCCTCAACATCATGACAATCAGCGCAACTCTCATGATCAGGATACAAATCATCGTAAAGAGTAATGCTTTCTGAAGCATTAATATGACAATCAGCACAATCTACAAGATCATAGTGTAGAGAGTGTGAAAACTTTATAATGTCCTTATTGTTTTCTGTTGGTTTGGTATCATCAGCCATAAAAGCAGCAAAAACCAGTAATGTAACTGCAAGTAAAAATACTATTGAATATAATTTTTGAATCATCTTATTTGCTTATTATGACATTGAACCAGTAATTAATCTTAAAGAGTAATCTCCAGTCATTATGATAAATTTTATTATTTAAATACTGACCTTGAAGGTCAAAGGATAACACTCTAATTGGTCTATAATTAACACCGCCTAAAAAAGAAACCACCTGATTATAGTTATCATCGGGAGTAAGCTTATATCGAGTTAAGGAAAAGCCAACAGAAGGAGTTAAAAGACCATTTATCGCTGCGAATGCGGTATAAAAAGAAATTCCATCCATTTCACCGGCAAAACCAAAATTTTTCCTTACCATCACATTGCCATAAGGAGATTTTAATCCGAGTGATAATCTTTGTGATGTTTCATCCTGATAAGTTACATTTGCAAACTTTCCAATTACAGTATATTCATCATTGATAAGGTAATCAGCGCCGGCTTCAATTTCCCAGGTATTTGCAAAATTAAAGACAGAGAAGATTGAATTATATCGAACCATTGGTTCCTGGTAGTTGTAATAAAGACTTAGGCCGAGATTTTTTATGGATGCATATCTTCCAAATAATTCAATTCTAGAGGTCGTATTGAAATTTAAATCGTAGTTGTACCTAGCATTAAAATTGTATTGATTCTTTTTGAAATAAGATACCTCACCTGAAAGGTATTCATATTCATTGGACTCGTTTTCAATCAAAACATTAATTGGATTTGATTCTGGATCAAGTCTAACTGCCTCATAAGACTGACTTGGAAAGTGTTTATTTATGTACTTAGCTGCAAAGCGCCAGTCTGTTAATGCATAGATTGTAAATTCTCCGCCCGCAACAAAATTATCACTTGAAATATCTCCAACTTCCCATGCCTGGTAAGCAGGAACGTTTCCGCCATAATAACCTAGCAATCTGTAACCTTTGTAATCAAGACCAAGCGTGGCACCATCAAAAACTCCACCTGCAATGCTACTATAGAGAGGTTGACGTCCGAGTTTTAATGACACTACGTCCCATGCTTTTTGAACATCAATGTATAGATTGTAGGTTCTAAATCTTGGATCATCAACAAGAGTATTGGCAATATCATACTCAAGATTAAATGATGATCTCAACCAAACATTATCTTTTCCAAAATTAAAGGTTAGCATCTGGAAAGTTCTCGCCTGATTATAGGCATTACCGATGGTATCGAATCTTTCGAAGGTATAAATAGAACTGGAAAATCTTCCATTAAAACTTTGTGCGAATGTTGCAGCGATGAACCCGCTTGCTAAAAGTAAAAGTAAAAGTTTTTTCATCTATTTATAATTATTCAGATAATTTTAGTTCTCAGGAACAGGATGTTTAATTTTATCCCACATAGTTTCAAAATTAAATTCTACGTATGTTGGGCTTTCAGCATTATGACATCCAATACAAAAGTCATCGATGTTTTCAGGTACGAACAAACCATTGGCAATCGCTTCTTCACGGTTTTCCATAACTTTTTTGCTTTTGTAATCTTCTCCTGGACCGTGACAGGTTTCGCACTGAATACCATCTTCAACTTTGAATTTACTTCCAAGGAATTTTGCATCAACGTTATAGCCTGAAGCATGACATTTTAAACATTCCGGAGTTTCAACAGCTTTGGTTTTAAAGCCTTTGGTTGCAGCTATTTCATCCGCTTTTTCTGTTTTTAGTGTATTGTAGGCTTGTGCATGCTGACTTTCCTGCCAAATTGATAGTTGACTGCCTTTCGCAACGTCTCTCCTTTGTACTAAGGAGGCTATGCCCACCAGTTTCAACTTTCACACCAAAATGTTTGTAGAGTTAACCAATAATATTGTTCTATTTGAACTTCTTTTTGAATGATAGATTCCAATTATTGAGAAAAGACAAATATTAGTTCTCATTCATTAGAAATGAATAAAAAACAAATGATTAGTAATCCCAATTACTAAGTAGATTAAATATAAATAACAACATAGGGGAACTTAAATTTAGTTTTCTTTCTATGAATAGTTCATACAAAGTTTGATATATTAATCAGATCAATATTGTTGCTCATTTTTATCTTTTTTGATTAAAATCCTTTTATTTATCTTTTAACATTTGAAATTAAGGACATTAAATTTTATGCTTAAAACTGCTTTCATAATTCTTCTTTTTTATATCTCATTAATCGCACAACAAAATGATCAACATGTTTGGAAAGTTGTAAATGCAGATGATGGTTCAAAGTTTTGGTACGATGTGTCAACACTGGATACAAGCAGTAACGACAGACTAAACATTTGGCTTTTGGAAACGTTCCAGCCCCCCCGGCAGTACGATGGAATTGATGGAGATGTGTTCAGATCAAAAACTTTATACTCCATTAACCTTACTACTGTAAAATATGGAATTATGAAAGTTAGATATTACGATATGACAAACAATGAAATTTTTTCATTTGATTATGACAATCCAATGCCTCCGGAAAGTATTAGATTTCCATATCCGATAACAAACAATTCAAAACTATTTTATTTAATAAAAGAATTATACGGACCAAGTGGAAATCAGGATGAAAAAAATTACTAATCTTTTGGAATTATAATTTTTCTCAGGTTTCGATTTGGGTATGAAGTAGGATTTCTTCAAGTATTGCTGAGACTTTTAAACAATCGGTCATTTCACCATTAAAAACTACTGCTTTGCCTTTAACCTGCACTTCGAATGTTTTGTCCCTTGCTTCAGTAAATGAACACTTAGTGGCCTTGATTATTTGTGAGATGACCTCTTCAAACGTATGCCAATCGTCATTAAACAGAACTACTTTGTTGCTGTCACCAATGTCGTTTTTTTCTTCCTCAAATTCGGATATTTCTGGAGCTTGTTGTGTTGGCATATCCATAGTGTGAAAATAATTAATAGCGTGTTAATACGAAAACATAATCTCACATTGAAATTATTATCTAGTTTCGTTATTATAAATTGCTTTTATTTTATAGCGTCTATATATTTTGAAAGTAAATTAACGTAATAAAACGGAGAATAAATGAAAATATTAGTCTGTGTTAGCCATGTTCCAGATACCGCTACACGCATTAAAGTTGGAAGTGACGGAAAAACAATCGACCCAACGGGAGTTACTTACATAATAAATCCTTATGATGAGTATGCAGTGGAAGAAGCATTAAAAATTAAAGAGAAAGCTGGTGAAGGTGAAGTTGTAGTTGTGAGCCTTGGAAATGATAATAATAAAGAAACCATCCGTAAGGCACTGGCGATGGGTGCAGATACGGGTATTCTTTTAAAAGATGAAGTACACAGAGATTCAATAGGAGTAGCAAAAGTTCTTGCAGATGAAATAAAAGCACAGGAAGCAAAACTTGTACTGATGGGAAAACAATCTGTAGATTACGATAACTCAATTGTTGGACAGTTGACTGCCGAGTTGCTTGACTACAACTGCGTTCCTGTTTGTGTAAAACTGGAAATTAACGAAGATAAAATTACTGCCGAAAGAGAAATTGAGGGTGGAAGGGAAATTATTGAAACTTCATTACCTGCTGTAATCACTTGTCAAAAAGGACTTAACGAACCAAGATAGAGGAGAAAGCTGCGGTTCCTTACACAGCCACAAGCGAAATTGTAAAATTACATCTTCCACCCGGTAAACAGCCGGGTAGGATTTTGGGTAGCGATGTTTCTGCAGTGCCTGAATTAGTTAGGTTATTAAAAGAAGAAGCAAAAGTAATATAAGGAATAATTAAGATGGCAAATAAAATATTAGCAGTCCTGGAACAAAGAGAAGGTCAGATAAAACGATTTGGTTTTGAAGCAGCAAGTACCGCAGTTAATCTTGCCAAAGATTTAAATGTAAGCGCAGATGCAGTAGTTGTTGGCAATGAAATAAAAAATTTAAATGAGTTTTCTAAGTATGGGATTGCAAAAGTTACTCACTTAAAGAATGCAGATCTTGCCGACTATACTTCTTCTGGATACACTGAAGCAATTGCAAACTTTGCAAAAGAATCAGGTTATGACATAGTAATTTTGGCCAATACAGCACTCGGAAAAGATTTAGCACCCAGATTGAGTATTCGTCTTGACGCTGCTTGTGTTGTTGATTGCATAAAGATTAATGCATCAGGTGGTGAAATGACATTTACAAGACCAACCTACGCAGGTAAAGCACTAGTTGATGTAAAATTATTGAGTGAGAAGAAAGTTATAACGATTAGGCCTAATGTATTTAAAGCACAACCTGTTGACAATCCACCTTCTGCTGAAATAGTTATTAAAGAAATTTCTGAAGTGAATCTGAAAAGCAGAGTAGTTTCATTCAAAAAGTCTGAAGGAAAACTTGATGTAGCCGAAGCTGATATAATTGTTTCTGGTGGAAGAGGAATGAAAGGACCCGAAAATTTTCATCTAATAGAAAAGTTAGCTGATTCACTTGGTGCAGCAGTTGGAGCTTCTCGTGCCGTTGTTGATGCCGGTTGGAGACCTCACAGCGAACAGGTTGGTCAGACAGGAAAAACAGTTTCGCCATCACTGTATGTCGCCTGTGGAATTTCAGGTGCAATACAACACCTTGCAGGTATGTCTTCTTCCAAATATATTGTTGCAATAAACAAAGATAAAGATGCACCGATCTTTAATGTTGCGGACTATGGAATTACAGGTGATGTTTTTGAGATCATTCCTGCATTGACTGAAGAAATTCAAAAAGTTAAACAATCTTAGATAGCTAAAGCATCTTGCATAAAATCCCTTGTGAAATATTAGGATTATCATCTAGCCCTGCTACTGGTGGAGCATATGCTATACTTCTTAGGGAAGTTGATGGTAAAAAACGCTTACCAATCATTATCGGTGCCTTCGAAGCTCAAGCTATTGCTTTGGAGATTGAAGGCATTAAACCACCAAGACCACTTACTCATGATCTGTTAAAGCAGTTAACTGATAGTCTTGGTGCTACTGTGCTTGAAATTGTAATTGATGAGTTAAGAGATAATACGTTTTATGCAAAAATTATTTTAGAGGTTTCCGGTTTTTCACAGGAACTCGATGCTAGACCAAGTGATGCTATTGCTTTAGCCGTTAGAACACAAGCTCCGATTTTTGTAGCAGAAACGGTTATGGAAGCTGCTGCATTCGTACCAACTGATGAATCATCAGAAGAGTCAACTGTTGTCCAAAGTACATCAGAATCCACGGAATCTAAAGTGCCTCCAACTAAAGAGGCGAAACTGGCTGCATTACAAAATAAATTAAGAGAAGCTATTGATGGAGAAGAATATGAAAGAGCGGCAAAAATTAGGGATCAAATAAAAAATCTTACCAGCGAAAATTAGCTTAACTAATTAAAAATTTGCTGGCCAATTTTACACTCCAGACATCTTTCTTTAACACAATAATTTCTGAACAATTCTATCATTGCCTGATAGTTTACACTACGTCGTGATGCTTTAACCAAACCTAAAGTTCCCTCAACCTGTTCAACAACCATATTGGTTCCGTATTGTGTATAATTCAAGTAAAGCTGTTTAACTCTTCTGGCGTTTTCTTTTAGTTCAAATATTTCAAAGTAGAGAATGAGGACAGGGAAAAAGACGTTGATAATAATTTCATCGGCTCTGGAAACACCAATAAAATAATTTAGCTTTTCATTGGATGGCTTATCAAAATTAAAATGATCAGCCCAGAAATTTTTGGCTTCGGTAATGACATAGTTACGCAGAACAACATTGGCTTCTTTTACTGTTCTATCCTCATTGAAATAATTGATCAAACTATTAAATACATTGTGAGTAAGTAAGTGAGTAATTAAATAAGCCCCACCACTTAATCTTGTTGTTGGAAAATTCTGAGGTCTGCTCTTAAAAAAATTCCAATCTTCTTTTTTAAAA
>JARRKS010000328.1:0-2660 GCA_037387865.1 Flavobacteriaceae bacterium | reverse complement strand
CGCCACTTGCCCACAATTCCTGACTTTGCATAGGAACCAGCAGATGATTAACGATAATATCTTTAGCGTTATCAATAGGATTTAAAGTTGAAACAAGCTGACTTAATTTATCTGATAAATTATCATTATTTATAAAATCGTCCCAGTCTTCATGGAGTAAATAAAATAAATTTTCTGATTGAATAAGAATTCCGTTTTTGGTGTTATAAACTAGCATTATGCAAAAATTAAATATATTAAGAATAATAAAATGGCAGCTGAAGCTCCTAAAATAAAACTTCCTAAAGTGAGGAATCTATATCCTAATTTGATGTCCATTCCAGAAAGTTGTGTAACAACCCAAAAGAAACTGTCGTTAGCATGTACCACAACAGCTGAACCTGCTCCTATTGCAATAACTACCATAGCTCTTTGCAGTTCGGTATCAAATCCCAAAGTTGACATCATTGGCGCTAAAATTGAGGCGGCAGTAATCAATGCAACAGTGGATGAGCCTTGAGCTGTTTTTATAGCTGCCGCCAGGAAAAATGGCAACCAGATGCTTAAATTAACTCCAGACAAAGCCTCGCCAAGCGTGATAGCAATTCCTGAATCTCGAAGCACTTGACCAAATATACCTCCAGCACCCGTAATCAATAAAATTGAAGCTGCACCAACCAATGCTTTTCCAATCCAACCAGAGGTTGAAAACATGTCTTTGTTTAATTTCTTCGGAAGTGTTAACGATAAAAAACAACCAATTAATAATGCAATAAAAGGAGTTCCTAAAAAGAATAAAATTTTAATTAAAAATGGCAACGAATCAAAGCTTTCTTCTTCAAAACCATACACCGATGTTAACAGTGATTTTATAACGATTAAAATAATTGGAACAAAAATAGGAATGGTTGCTTTAAGTGCACTTGGTGCCGTTTTGAGTCGTTCTTGAATTTCTTCATCTGTTACATTTGGGTCTGGTGCTATATACGTTTTTGATACATATTTTTTTGCAAATATGATTCCTACGAAAAGTGCGAGAATGCTTATTGGAATTCCCAAAAGAATCACTAATCCTAAATCTGCATTTAAGTAATGAGCGGCTGCAATCGGTCCAGGAGTAGGTGGTACCATGGTATGTGCTGCAATTAAACCAAGAGCCAAGGCAATTGAAGTTCCAGATAGTGTAATACCAGCTTTTTTTGATAAACTTTTATTCAATGGTGCCAGTAGCATAAAACCACTATCGGCGAAAACAGGAATGGAAACAAACCAACCGATAATTCCCATAGCAAATGGGATTTTCTTCACTCCTGTAAATTTTAAAACTTTTTCGGCTAGTGCATATGCACCACCAGAATTTTCCAAAAAAGCTCCAATAATAACACCAAGAATTATGATCATACCAATACCGCCAAGGGTGTTACCAAAACCTTTGTTTACAGAAATTATAATTTGATTAAGAGGCATTCCTGCCACTATTCCGTAGAGAATAGCCACCAAAAGTAAAGCTATAAAAGGATGTACTTTTAGTTTTGCTGTAAGCCAAATGATTAATAAAACCGATAATAATAAATATAAAACTACCATATAGTTAGTTTAATGTAAATCTCTTTCAACTTTAGAGCCGGAACCACCTACCAAAACATCTAAATCTGCTCCGACATCAGCTTGTTCAACATGATCTAAATAAATACGAACATAACCGCGTTTTGCTAACGGCTCTGGTGCTTTCCATTCTGCTTTTCGTTTTGCTAATTCTTCATCAGAAATATTGAGTTGTAATAATCTTTTTTCAACATCCAATGTGATTATATCACCGTTTTGAACAACAGCTAAAGTACCACCAACCGTTGATTCTGGTGAAATATGAAGCACCACAGTTCCGTATGCTGTACCACTCATTCGTCCATCAGATATACGAACCATATCCTTAACGCCTTTTTTGATCAGCTTTTCAGGCAAATCAACATTTCCAACTTCTGGCATTCCAGGATATCCTTTTGGTCCAACACCTTTAAGAACAATCACGCAGTTTTCGTCAATATCTAAATCAGGATGATCAATACGTTCGTGATAATCTTCCATAGATTCAAAAACAACTGCGCGTCCTGTATGTTTCATCAATTTTGGTGTGGCTGCAGATGGTTTTATAACTGAACCATTTTCACATAAATTTCCTTTTAAAACTGCTATTCCAGCGTGTTCTTGCAACGGTTTATCAATTTTCGCAATAACATCATCATTATAACAAGCTGCATTTGCATAATTTTCTTTGAAGGTTTTTCCGTTTGCAGTAATAATATCTTGGTGCAATAAATCACCCAATTCTTTCATAACAACAGGTAAACCACCAGCGTAAAAGAAGTCTTCCATTAAATATTTTCCTGAAGGCATTAAATTCACCAATAACGGAATTTGACTACCAACACTATCAAAATCCTCTAGTTTTAAATTGACCCCAATACGTCGCGCAATAGCAATTAAATGAATAATCAAGTTTGTTGATCCACCAACAGCAGCATTAGTAACTATAGCATTTTCAAAAGCTTTTCTGGTCAGGATTTTAGCCATGGTCAAATCTTCTTTTACCATCTCTACAATACGTCTACCTGAAAGTTGTTGCATCACTTTTTTACGGGAATCTGCCGCTGGTATCGAGGAAAAACCAGGTAGTGTAAGCC
>JARRKS010000327.1:0-3974 GCA_037387865.1 Flavobacteriaceae bacterium | reverse complement strand
TTTTAAAATTGGATGTGTGAAAATTTAGATTTTAATAGATTCTTTTTTGCTTCCAATTTTTGAAGGAATTCTTGATACCTTTCAGAGTTTGAATTAAAAGGTTTATGAAGCATCCCTTTTTGAATTTCCTTAATATCATCCATTGTTTTTTGAGCAGATGCTGAAATCCAGACTTCTTGAAATCTTTCCCAAATGAAATTAATTGCAGTAGCATTAGGATGAATCATATCCTCATTATAAAAACGATAATCCCTTAATTCATCCATCATTATCTCATAAGAAGGAAAATAAAAGAGACTTCTTGATTGTTCTTGTGTTGACAAAACAGATTGAATTGCGGTAATTAAATGCGCTTTACTTTGTGTGTTTTCTACAAAACCATCTTTTAAATGACGTACTGGAGATAATGTAAAAATAATAGAAGTATGATGATTTACTTTTTTAATCAAAGCTATAATAGAATTTAGAGAATTTGTTATTTCTTCAACAGAAAGTAACATTTTTTCGAAGTTCTTTTGAGGTACTTTATGACAATTTGCAACAATATTATTCTTTTCAATATGCTTGTAAATCCACGCTGTTCCTAAAGTAATAACAATATGAGTTGATTTATGTAATTGTTGATTGGTAGCTTTGATAGCTTTATTCAAATTATTCAACAAATTAACTTTTGAAACACTACTTAATTTAGAATGTGCATCAAAACTATGCCATTGTTCATTATGAAAGAAAATGTCTTTTTCGGTAAATTCCTTTTTTAGAATAGCTTTAGAAATTAAGCTTTCAACAGCTAAAGGATGAAATAAAATACCTAAAGGGTTTATTAGATTTTGGAATTTGAAATATTCCAATTTTTCACCAATATTTTCAACAAAACATGAACCCAATAAAAAGATATTAGAATTGTAATCTATTAAATTTTCAGATTGTTTCTGTAAAGGTATTTGGGTTTGGAGTTTCAAACTTTTATTCTATATAACTCTTTGCTTTTTCTAATGCTTCTGTAATACCTTCTGGTTTTTTTCCTCCTGCCGTTGCAAAAAATGGTTGTCCGCCACCACCTCCATGAATATATTTACCAAGTTCTCTTACAATCTGTCCAGCATTAAGATTCTTACTCGAAACTAAATCTTTAGAAATATAACAAGACAACATTGCCTTACCGTTATTTTCTGTACCAAATAACAGGAATAGATTATCATATTTTTGACCTAATTCAAAACTTAAGTCTTTAATTCCAGATGCATCTAAATCTACTTTTCTTGCCAGAAATTGGACTCCGTTTATTTCGGTTAACTCATTTACAAGTTCACCTTGTAAGTTTTTTGCTTTATCTTTTAGCAACTGCTCTATTTGCTTTTTTAGATTTGCGTTTTCCTCTTGAAGGTTTTGTAATGCTTTTACAGGTTCCTTTGCATTGTTTAGCAAATCTTTCATTTCATAAAAAGTGCGATTATTTTCATGATAAAAATCTTTTACAGCATCATTGGTAATAGCTTCAATACGTCTTATTCCAGCAGCTACAGCGCCTTCTGAAACTATTTTAAAATGCCAAATATCGGCTGTGTTTTTTACATGAGTACCTCCACAAAGCTCAATAGACTGCCCAAAACGAACTGAACGAACATTGTCTCCATATTTTTCACCGAATAAAGCCATTGCACCTTCATCCAAAGCTTCTTGCATTGGTGTATTTCGTTTTTCAATTAATGGCAGTTTACCATCAATTCTTGCATTTACAAAATTCTCAACATCACGGAGTTCTTCTACGGTTAACTTTGAAAAATGAGAAAAATCAAATCGTAAATATTTAGCGTGCACAGCACTTCCTTTTTGTTCAACATGATCTCCCAAAACTTCTCTTAATGCCTGATGCAACAAATGTGTTGCCGTATGATTTGCTTCGGTTCGTTGGCGTTGTTTTGCATCTACAACCGCTTTAAAAGTTTCTTTTAAATGTTTGGGAAGACTCTTTGTCAAGTGAATAATAACATTATTCTCTTTTTTGGTGTCTAGAATATAAACTACATCTCCATGAACATCTTCTAAATAACCCTTGTCACCTACTTGTCCTCCGCCTTCTGGATAAAACGGTGTTAAATCAAAAACCAGCTGGTACATTTCACCATCCTTTTTAGAAGTAACCTTTCTATAGCGTGTAATTTGGACATTGACCTCTAAAGTATCATAACCTACAAATTCTTCTTGTACATCTTCTAACAAAACAACCCAATCGTCTGTAATCATTTCGCTTGCAGCGCGAGAACGCTCTTTCTGCTTTTTCATCTCTGCATGAAAACCTGTTTCATCAAGCGATAAACCCTTTTCACGAAGAATTAACGAGGTTAAGTCCAGTGGAAAACCATAAGTATCATACAACTCAAAGACTTTTTCTCCAGAAATAATTTTATCTTTTGAGTTTTTAACAATACCATCAAGTAATACCAATCCTTGATCTAAAGTCCTTAAAAAGGAATGTTCCTCTTCCTTGATAACATTTTCAATAAGATGTTTTTGACGAAAAGCTATAACGAATAGCACGGCGTAAAATCCTTCTAATCACATAACCTGCTCCTGTATTGCTTGGTAATTGTCCGTCTGCAATTGAGAATGCCACTGCTCTAACATGATCTGAAATCACTCGAATAGCAACGTCAATTTTTTCATTTTTACCATACTTTTTGTTAGTAATGGTTTCGATTTCTCTAATTATAGGTGTAAAAACATCTGTATCATAATTAGATTTTACGCCTTGTAATACCATACAAAGACGTTCAAAACCCATTCCTGTATCTATGTGCTTCCCAGAAATTGTCTTTCTTATTTCCCATAAGAATTCGGTCTTCAGAGATGAGCTCTTTCCAAAAATCGTAAGCTTCTTGATCCATTGGCAATCCGTCTTCTTTGTCACCTTCAAAAACAGTTACATATAAGATGTCTTTATTTATTTTGTAAACTTCTGTGAGTAATTCCCAAGCCCATGCAATGGCTTCCTTTTTAAAGTAATCGCCAAAACTCCAATTACCCAACATCTCAAACAAGGTATGATGGTATGTGTCATAACCAACCTCTTCTAAATCATTATGCTTGCCAGATACACGCAAACATATTTGAGAATCAGCGATTCGGTTATTTTTAGGTTTAGCATTTCCTAAAAAATATTCTTTAAAAGGTGCCATACCAGAGTTTACAAACATTAAGGTAGGATCGTCTTTTAATACCATCGGTGCAGAAGGCACAATACTGTGTTTCTTTTCTTTGAAAAAGTTTAAAAAATTAGAGCGTATATCTTGAGACTTCATGTACTTTTAGTGCTAATCTTGTTTCCGTTAAAATTATTTTAATTAGGAAACAATTTTTATCTTTGAACGTTATGCCAATTAATCCTGAATTAAAAAGATTTTAATTAATGACAAAAATAGCATAAATAAAGAAATGAGTAAGGTAAAATATTATTACGATTCTGAAACCCTTTCGTATAGAAAGATTGAACGCAAAAAAAGAACTACTCTTAAATATATATTTGGTTTTTTGTTATCATCTGCTTTGTTAGGTTTCATCTTTGTTTTTATTGCTAGTCAATTTGTTGAATCTCCGAAAGAAAAAGCTTTAAAGCGGGAATTAGCAAATATGGAATTTCAGTATGAGTTGTTGAATAAAAAAATGGATGAAGCAGAGAAAGTATTAGCCAGTATTGAAGATAGAGATAATAATATCTATCGTTTATATTTTGAAGCAAATCCTATTCCGCAGGAGCAACGTAAAGCTGGTTTTGGTGGTATTAATAGATATAGAAACCTAGAAGGCTTTGATAATTCCGAACTTATTATAGAAAGCAATAAGCGTATTGATATATTACAAAAGCAAATTGTTGTACAATCTAAATCTTTAGATGAAATTGTTAAATTGGCTGAAGAAAAAGAAAAGTTCTTGTCTGCAATTCCTGCTATTCAACCTGTGAAAAATGAAGATTT
>JARRKS010000326.1:3751-4423 GCA_037387865.1 Flavobacteriaceae bacterium | reverse complement strand
ATTGAATTTACCCTACTCGCCTGAAACAAGTCTTCCTAGTAAAAAAGGCACAGTGGCAAAATGTGATTTTTGTCCAGAAATGCTTCGCGAAAATAAACTTCCTCACTGTGTAACAGCTTGTCCTAATGGAGTAATTTATTTTGGTGACGAAATTGACGATACCGTAACCAACGGTGAAGAAACTGTTAGATTCAGCACACTCTTGAAAGATAAAGCGGGTTATAGATATATGGAAGATTTAGGCACAAAACCTAGAGTATATTATTTGCCGCCTGTTGATAGACTATTCCCATTTGAAAAGGACAACGTCGAACAAAGTGAATCATGAAAACAGCAGTACAAAATGAGCAAGTGTATAGAACTAAAAGGGGTAAAGCTCTGTTAGGTCATACCGTGAATACATCTTTAAAATATAAATTATGGGTTGCCTTTTTACTTCTTATAATTTTTATAGGTGGATATGCTTATTATAGGCAGTTAAAATTAGGGCTTATTGTTACTGCCATGAGGGATTATACGTCTTGGGGTATATACATTTCAAATTTTGTATTTTTTGTTGCTATTAGTTTAGTGGGATCATTAATCAGTTCTATTTTGAAACTCAATAAAAATGATTGGTCCAGACCTTTAACAAGAGTATCTGAAATTATAGCCGTTTCAGCAATAATTTGT
>JARRKS010000326.1:1072-3734 GCA_037387865.1 Flavobacteriaceae bacterium | reverse complement strand
TTTTTATGTAGTAAAATATTTAAGAATCCAATCCCCGATTATTTGGGATGTCATTATTATATCAACATATTTAGTGATAAGTCTTTTATTACTTTATCTATCATTATTACCAGATATTGCGCTTTGTCGTGATCGTTTAACTGCAGTCCCAAAATGGAAAAAATCAATGTATCGAGTGATGTCAATTAATTGGAGTAATCACCCTAAACAAATAGAAACACACTATAAAATAACCAAAATATTAGCCATTACAGTATTGCCCGTAGCTTTTGCTATCCATACAGTTACCTCTTGGTTGTTCGCAACAACATGGCGTCCAGGATGGGATAGTACTAATTTAGGTCCCTATTTTGTTTCGGGAGCATTTATGGCTGGTGCTGCCGTGATAATTGTAGCCATGTATTTAATTAGAGTCCATTTAAAACTCAAAAAATATATTACTGAGATGCATTTTGAAAAAATGGGAAAGCTGTTAGTATTGTTATCATTGGTTTATCTTTACTTTAATATAAATGAATATCTAGGACCAGCCTTTAAAATGGTTGGCGTTGAAGGTGAACATATTACAGAATTATTTACAGGAAAATATGCTCCAATGTATTGGTTTGTACAATTAGGCGGACTCATTTTACCTATAGTTTTCTTGATCTTCAAACCATTTCGTAAGCCTTTACCAATTTTTATTATATCTATTTTTGTCGTTTTGGGAGCTTGGTTTAAAAGGTTTTTAATTGTTATTCCATCGCTTCAACATCCTTATTTACCGATTCAAGGTGTTGACGAATCTTATTTACATTACAATCCTACTTGGGAAGAATGGGCCATTACAATGTCATCTTTTGCATGGTTTTTGTTAATCATTACAGTGTTGATTAAATTGTTTCCGGTAATCCCAATTCTCAAAGAAAAACTTGATTCTGAAACAGTGGTTAAATTAAATATCTTTAAAAATGAGAATCAATAATTATTTAAATAGATATGTTTTAAAGCTTTTGGTCCTTTTAAGTTTAATAGCTTTCAATAGCTCGATTGTATTTGGACAAGATGCTATGGAAGATGCCATTCTATCCATTTCTTTCTCTGAAGATAATGATACTAAAATTATTACAACAAAAGCAATAGATCAATCTGGGGTGCCCATAGAGGATCTTGAATTATATTATTTTGTTAAAAGAACCTTCAGATTATTGCCTATTGGAGATCCTTTTAACTCAACCGATGAAAATGGAATAATAGAAGTTGAGTTTCCTAATGATTTACCGGGTGATCCAGAAGGAAATGTAATTATTGTCGTAAAAATCCTAGAATCGGATTTATATAATGATCAAACTCTAGAAGTGTCCAAAAACTGGGGAATACCAACCGTTTTGGAAGACCCTGAAGCTGAAAAAAGATCGTTATGGGCTGCAGCGGCCAATGCACCAATAAGTTTAATTTTTATTGTTTGTTCAATGATCATTGCGGTCTGGTATATTATATTTTATATAATTTTCAAACTATACAAAATCAGTAGAATTAAACCTTTAACTAATTAATAATATAAATTCAATTATTATGAAAAAACTATTTTTTACTTTAATCGCTATTCTTGTTGGAAGCTTTGCTTTAATATCCATGATTTCTAACAATTCCTTTCTTCAAGACCCTTGGAAAGCACCAGGAAAATACATTAAAATGGAAAATCCGTTTGCCAATGCTGCAGATGATGATAATATTGGCCGTATATTATATTCAAAACATTGTAAATCATGTCATGGTAAAAATGGAAAAGGAGATGGTACAAAAGCTGAAAGCATCGACACACCTATTGGTGATTTCTCGGATGATTCTTTTAAAAAACAAACTGATGGTAGTATATATTATAAAACAATAGTTGGAAGAGATGACATGCCTAGTTTTGAAAAGAAAATTAATGACGAGGAAGAGCGTTGGCTATTGGTTAATTATTTAAGAGTTCTCTCAAATTAAATTCTGAAGCATACTTTAAATTGGATCTATTTAGAAGCTAAAAACATGACATTTATCATTAAATATGCTGTTTTTTGATGCTACCTTTGACGCATATAAACTTGATATTCTGTTGTTAAAAACGAGATTTTTCCAAGATAAATTATACAATAAAATTCATGATATTAATTTTTAAATTAAATTTTTGTTTATGACTAAGGCATTACATTATATAAGTATTTCCCATAAAACGGCTTCTGTAGCACAGCGAGAAGACTTTCATATTTACGAAGAGGAAAAATACGATTTAATACAATCCATTCAATCTTCATTCCTTGATATTGAAGGTTTACTTATTTTGTCCACTTGCAACAGAACCGAAATTTATTTTGAATCTGAATTGACTTCAGGAAAAGATGTTCGCGATTTTTTTATTCTACTTAAAACTAAAAATAATCCCAAGGATTATAAATCATTATTTAAATTTAGCGATGGTACTGAAGACACCATTAAGCACCTATTACAAGTCTCTTCTGGTTTGGAGTCTTTAGTACTTGGAGATGCCGAAATTATTCATCAAATTAAAAAAGCCTATCAATTTTCAATGGCTCACAAATTGCAAGGTTCTCTTTTAGAACGTGCTTTACAAACTGTTTTTAAAGGCCATAAACGCATAAGTAATGTAACAAATTTTAGAGATGGTACTACATCTGTG
>JARRKS010000326.1:0-1065 GCA_037387865.1 Flavobacteriaceae bacterium | reverse complement strand
CATCTGTGGCATATAAATCACTTAAAGTTATCAGAAATGCTTTTGATAGATCTGTGGTTAAGTCTAAAAAAATACTGTTTGTTGGAGCTGGCGATATAGTAATGCAATTGTTTAAGTATAATGCAAAATTTAAATTCAATAACATTTATGTAAGCAATCGAAGTGAAGAAAAGGCTATTGTATTAGCCAATAGGTATAGTTGCAAAACTTATGATTGGAACAAAGTTCTTGCTAATAAATTTGAAGGTTTTGATGTTATAGTTAGTGCAGTAAGTAATTGTCCTCAACTCATAAAATCTATGCCAGACGTAAAACAAAAAACGTTGTTAATAGATTTGGCCATACCAAGTAATATTAGTCTAGAATTAGCAAAAAAAGACAACATACTTTGTTACGACCTCGATACTATTTCGATTGAATTAAATGAGACAAAAGAAAAAAGAATAGCCGCCATGAGCGAAGTTGATACCATAATAAATGAAGAGTTTATAAACTATCAGGATTGGCTTCAAGGTGCGGCTTTAAGAACACTTTTAGCAGATTATAAAATTATAGTCAGTGATAAAGTAAAAGATTATTTCGAAAACAATAAAGAAGACTACAACGATAAAAAAGTCAAAGATTTAACCAATCAGATTATGCGAAAATTAATGGCAGAAACCGAAACATTAAAGTCCATATCAAAAGTTGACACACTTATTGCAGAGCACATAGCCATATAAAAAACCTTTGGGTAAACAAAAGCGCAACTGTTACCAGTTGCGCTTTTGTTTTAAAACTCATGTGCTTACTTTTTAATAATAAGTCGTTTATTGATTTCTACTACATCACTTTTTATTTTTACGAAATATAATGCGCTGGATAATTGACTAACATCTATGCTATCAAATCCATCATGGATCTTCATTACCTGTTCTCCTAAAACATTATAAAATACAACAGATTTAATATTGATGTTTACATTATGTTTTATAGTGATCTTGCTTCTTGCAGGATTTGGGAAGACTTTTATGCTTTCTTGCTCAAAATTAATTGAAGCAGCATTAGCAATTGAAGCTGCTGTTC
>JARRKS010000325.1:0-2664 GCA_037387865.1 Flavobacteriaceae bacterium | reverse complement strand
CTATAAGTTTCCACTTGCTTTCTAAATTTTCACCTATATCCTTATCATCACTAGTAGTACATGAACTAAAAGTCAACAAAACCAATAAAACTATAAAGTATTTATACATTTTTTAGATTTTTGATTTATTAGTTAGATGCAATTTTCTTAATAAGGTTGCTTAAAATACTATCTTTTTAGTGCTTATAACAAATTACATATTCCTTCTATATTGTCCACCAACATCAAACAAAGCATTAGTGATCTGTCCTAGAGAGCACACTTTACAAACTTCCATTAGAGCTTCAAAAATATTTTCATTATTAACAGCCTTTTGCTGAAGGTCTTTCAATAATTCTTCTGTATCAAATGTACTATGAAGATTTTGTAAGGTTTTTATTTGAAATTGTTTTTCATCTTCAGTTGCTCTAATAACTTCTAAAGGTAAGATTGTTGGTGAACCTTTAGAGCTTAAAAAGGTATTAACACCAATAATAGGAAATTGACCATTATGCTTCAGTGTTTCATAATACAAACTTTCCTCTTGTATTTTACTCCGTTGGTACATGGTTTCCATAGCACCTAAAACGCCGCCACGTTCTGTAATTCTATCAAATTCTAAAAGAACAGCTTCTTCTACTAAATCGGTTAATTCTTCAATGATAAAGGAGCCTTGTATTGGGTTTTCATTTTTTGCCAAACCCAACTCTTTATTGATGATAAGTTGAATGGCCATTGCTCGACGTACAGATTCTTCGGTTGGTGTAGTTATAGCTTCATCATATGCATTGGTATGCAATGAATTACAGTTATCATATATAGCATATAAAGCTTGAAGTGTTGTTCGAATATCATTAAAATCAATTTCTTGGGCATGAAGACTTCTACCTGATGTCTGAATATGATATTTAAGCATTTGAGAACGTTCGTTCGCGCCATATTTAAATTTCATGGCTTTTGACCAAATTTTTCTCGCTACACGTCCTATCACCGCATATTCAGGGTCAATTCCATTAGAGAAAAAGAAAGATAAATTAGGACCAAACTTATTAATATCCATACCTCTTGCTAAATAATACTCTACATAAGTAAATCCGTTAGCAAGAGTAAATGCTAATTGTGAAATCGGATTGGCTCCGGCTTCGGCAATATGGTAACCAGAAATTGACACCGAATAAAAATTGCGAACTTTATTTTGAATGAAATACTCCTGTACATCTCCCATTAAACGAAGTGCAAACTCCGTTGAAAAAATACAAGTATTTTGAGCTTGATCTTCTTTTAAAATATCAGCTTGAACAGTTCCTCTTACTTGAGAAATAGTTTTTGCTTTAATATCTTGGTATATATCATTTGGTAATACTTGATCTCCTGTTACACCCAATAACATTAATCCTAATCCATTATTACCTTCAGGAAGTTTTCCATTATATTTTGGTCGTTCTTTTCCTTTATAGATTTTAGAAATCTTGTTTTTCACCTCCTTTTCTAAACCATTTTCCTGAATGTATATTTCGCATTGTTGATCTACAGCTGCATTCATAAAAAAGCCCAACAACATTGGAGCTGGTCCATTAATAGTCATACTTACAGAAGTTTTACTATCAACAAGATTAAAGCCAGAATATAGTTTTTTAGCATCGTCCAAACAACAAATACTAACACCTGCATTCCCAATCTTCCCATAAATATCTGGTCTGGTATCTGGATCATTTCCATAAAGCGTGACACTATCAAAAGCAGTAGATAGTCTTTTAGCTTCCATTCCTAAACTTACATAGTGAAATCTTCTATTTGTTCTCTCTGGTCCTCCTTCTCCTGCAAACATTCTGGCTGGATCTTCACCTATACGTTTAAAGGGGTATAATCCTGATGAATACGGAAATTCTCCTGGAACATTTTCTTGCAACATCCAATTGAGTAGATCACCCCAAGCTTGATACTTTGGTAAGGCAATTTTAGGAATTTGAGTATGAGAAAGTGATTCTGTATGGGTTTCTATTTTGATTTCTTTATTACGAACTTTAAATGAATAAATGGGATTTTTATATTTAGAAACCTTTTCTTTCCATCCTAAAATAAGTTGCCAATTATAAGGATCGAGATTCATTATTAAGCCCTCAAATTCTGCAGTGAGCAATTTTATAAATTCTCTGTTAGTTTCTGCAGTTATTGAATCTGAATCTATTCCATGTTTATTCAATTCCGGTGTTTTTCCATCAACAGATTCTATAGTCTTAAAAATTCCATATAATTTTTGAGCAATTTGTGTTTGTTCTTTTACCTTATCATCATAAGCTCTATTATTTTCAGCAATTTCAGATAAATATCGTGTCCTGGCTGGTGGAATGACAAAAACCTTCTCACTCATTTCATTAGAAACTGCATACGTTGTTTTTAAACCAGCATCGGTTTTTTCTTTAATTTTATCTATAACTGCTTTATAAAGCATATTCATTCCTGGATCATTAAACTGTGAAGCAATAGTTCCAAAAACAGGTAGTTCTTCTTGAGGGACATCCCAAAGATTGTTGTTACGCATGTACTGTTTTTTAACATCGCGTAATGCATCAAGAGCACCTCTTTTATCAAACTTGTTTATGGCAACCAAATCTGCAAAATCCAACATATCAATTTTTTCAAGTTGTGTTGCCGCACCAAACTCTGGAGTCATAACATACAATG
>JARRKS010000324.1:0-3362 GCA_037387865.1 Flavobacteriaceae bacterium | reverse complement strand
CTAATAAAAACACTTTAACTAATAAAATTAAGATCAAGAACTATGAAAAGATTATTTTCTATTCTAGCCATTGCTTGCATTATGGCATTCGGAACTGTAAATGCAACTACAATCTCAACTACTGCTACTGTTGTTAGCGCTATGCAAGATGATGCCGCTGATGCTGCACCAGCTGAAGAATCTGCTGGATTTCACCAAGAACTTAAAAAACGTTTCATTGAAGGTGGACCTGGGTTTATGGGAATCGTATTATTATGTTTAATTTTAGGTTTAGCTATAGCTATAGAAAGAATTATCTTTTTAAACCTTTCTACTACAAACACTAAAAAATTAACTCAAGATGTTGAAGATGCATTACAATCAGGTGGTGTTGAAGCAGCTAAAGAAGTTTGTAGAAATACCAAAGGACCTGTTGCTTCTATTTTCTACCAAGGATTAGACAGAACAGACGAAGGTCTGGAAGCAGCCGAAAAAGCAGTTGTTGCTTATGGAGGTGTTCAAATGGGACAATTAGAGAAAAACGTTTCTTGGATTTCATTATTTATTGCATTAGCTCCAATGCTTGGTTTCATGGGAACAGTAATAGGTATGATTCAAGCTTTCGATAAAATTGAAGCAGCTGGAGATATGCAACCATCGCTTGTAGCTGGTGGTATTAAAGTTGCTCTTTTAACTACTGTATTTGGTTTGATTGTGGCTATTATACTTCAAATTTTCTATAACTATATCGTTGCTAAAATTGATAGCATTGTAAACGATATGGAAGATGCATCCATTACTTTAATGGATCTATTGATTAGAAACAAGAAGTAATAATCCCATTTAATTTATAAAAATTATGAATGCACAAAAATTATTAACCATAATAGTAGGAATTGTAGGAGTTATTTCCATTTTCTTTCTTATTAGAATTATTGGAGTAGGAGATGAAGCTATTAAGGCTGGTGAGTCTGGTGGTACAGTAAATACTTTTATGTATATAGCATATTTGATATTAGCAGTTACAGTATTATTTGTTTTACTTTTCACTCTCAAGAATGTTTTTTCAAATAGTGCTACACTCAAAAGTGCGCTTACTGGTGTAGGGGCGTTTCTTCTTTTAGCACTAATTTGCTATTTCGTTTTTGCTAAAGGTGTTGAAACTCCTTTAAGAGATGGAGAGGTATTATCTGCCGGAGGATCTAAAATGGTGGGAACAGGCTTATATATGTTCTACTTTTTAGTGTTAATTGCTATAGGCGCGATGCTATTATCTGGAGTTAAGAAAATGATTAAAAAATAATATTATGGCAAAAAGATCAGCACCAGAAGTTAATGCAGGATCAATGGCAGATATTGCCTTCTTGCTACTTATATTTTTCTTGGTGACTACAACTATTGAAACAGATTCTGGCTTGAATAGAAAGTTGCCTCCAATGGAAGATCAAGTTGATCCTCCAATTATAAAAGAGAAAAATATTTTTCAATTACAAGTAAATAGAAATAATCAATTGTTTTTGAAGACAGGTGGCGAAGAAAAAGTTATTGAAATCAAAAATTTACGTCAAGCAGCTGTAGATTTTCTTGACAATGGTGGAGGTCAAGGTGAAGACGCATGTAAGCGTTGCCAAGGAAAAAGAAATCCGCATTCATCTGATAATTTTGATAAGGCCATTATTTCTTTACAAAACGATAGGCAAACAAAATATGATGTTTATATAGCTGTTCAAAATGAGATTATTGCTGCCTATAATCAATTAAGAAACCGTGAATTTGAAAGAGCATATCCTAGTGAAAACATGAATTATGTTCAGGCCGAAAAGATGTATAATGATCCAAGAACACCAGTTGGAAGAAAAGAAAAATTGAAAGAAAAAATAGATGTAATTAAGTTATTAATACCTCAAAAGTTTTCTGAAGCAGAACCAAAAAAATCTAATTAGATAAAATAAAAAAGTATGGGTAAATTTAATAAAAAGAAAAGTGGTGATCTTCCAGCAATATCTACAGCTTCGTTACCAGATATTGTTTTTATGTTGCTATTCTTTTTTATGGTGGCAACCGTAATGAGGCAAAATACTTTAAACATTGAAAATAGATTACCAGCTGCAGATCAGATTGAGAAATTAGATAAAAAAGACTTGGTAATGTATATTTATGCGGGTAAACCAAGCGCTCGTTTTCAATCAAAATTTGGAACAGAGGCTAGGATACAGCTCAATGATAAATTTGCAGATGTAAGTGATATAGCAGCTTTTATTAATGCTGAAAGAGCTGCAAAGCGTGAAGAGTTAATACCTTTTTTAACCACAGCACTTAAAGTAGATAGTGATACTAATATGGGATTAGTTTCTGATATCAAGCAAGAATTACGTAAGGTTAATGCATTAAAGATTAATTATACCACTAGACAAGGTGATGCATTAGCAGATTTAAACAGATAATTTATTTCTTAATTTTATTAATATTTAAGCGTTTTGAGAAATCAAAGCGCTTTTTGTTTTTAATAACATGCAATTTATTCATTATTGTTTAGTTATTTTGTACAGATGAAAAACTTACTTTATATCACAGTTTTTATTTTAATCTGTCAATCTATTTTTTCGCAAGTTGAAACTAAAGAAGCATAATTTAATTGGGACTAAACCAAATGGAATTAACCAAAGTGGCTTTTCCAGCGGATTTCACATTGGTACAATAAAAGATATGCCAATTAACAAAAGAAGAAACGTGTCTATTGGAATAGGAATAGGCTATTCTGGAAGTTCTTATAACCAAAACATGTTAATTGATAAAGATGAATCTGGAAATTTCACCTATACCAATTTAAAAGATTTAGATATTAAGTATACAAAAAATAAGTTCGCAACACATATGGTAGAATTACCGATTGAATTTAGATGGCGAACATCAACACCTTCAGAATATAGATTTTGGCGTATTTATATGGGTTTTAAATTAGGTTATGTATTTGCTAATAAAAGTAAATTTAAGGGTGATTTAGGGACTCTTACTTTTAAAAAGAATAATGACTTCAACGATTTTCAATATGGACTTACATGTAGCTTTGGTTATAATACTTGGAATCTATTTTTTTACTATGCGTTAAATCCAATATTCACTTCCGATGCTAAAATAAATGATACGTCTATTGATATGAATGCTATAAAGATTGGATTGATGTTCTATATTTTATAACCAATAATTGATTAAAATCAATTGCGGAATAAATCCAATAAAAAAACCAATCGTCAATTCTTTATAATTATGTGCATTTAGATATAGTCTTGATGTAGCAATAAGACCTATTATTATAGAAAGTAACGCCAGAGTACCATTTATATTAATATTATAATGTATACTTAATGCGACAAAAAACATAA
>JARRKS010000323.1:0-4029 GCA_037387865.1 Flavobacteriaceae bacterium | reverse complement strand
GATGTATAAATAATCAAATAAACATATCATTTGATCGATTTTAAGCATGTATTAAGAAGTTTTATATTATATTAACCTTATACCCTTTGTTCATAAAAAAAGCCGCTAATTAGCGGCTTTTTATGTAATAGCACAATCTATTTATTTAATTATTTCATTTGAATAATTATAAATTCGGTACGTCTGTTTAATTGGTGTTTATTTTCTTCACAGTTTACACTGCCATCACATCCATTAGTTAATCTACGCTCACCAAATCCTTCGTGAGCTGTAATTCTAGCTGGATCAACACCTTGAGAAATTAAATATTCGTAGGTAGAATTCGCTCTATCTATTGATAGTTTATCATTATAAGTTAATGTACCTCTTGAATCTGTATGAGATTCAATTCTAATTACCATTCCAGGATAATCTTCGTTCATTAACTTAACGATCTTATCAAGCTCTAATGCTGCATCTGGACGAATATTGTGTTTATCGAAATCGAAATAAATAATTCCTAAATCAGCTAGAGTCACGACATCTTCTACAGGACTTAACACTAGATCAGCAGTAATTGTAGTTACGCTGGTTTCAATGTTTTTAGATGTAAATGTTTTAGAGTCATCGACATATTTTTTCTGACTACCAACAATTTTATAATCAGAATCGCGATCTATATTAATTTCATAGTAACCTTCTTCATCTGTTTCCATATACGCTATCTGTTTGTTATTACCATCATATAATGTAATAATTGCATTAGGAATAGGTTTGTTGTTGATAGCATCACTTACAACACCTTCAACATTTAATAAAGGTACTCTGTTAAAAGCATAGATGTCGTCATCGCCAACACCACCAGCTCTATTAGAAGCAAAATAGCCAGTTAGGCCATCTTCTTTCATGAAGAATGAAAAATCATCTTTACTAGAGTTTATAGGCGTACCAAGATTAATAACATCTACAATATTATCTTCTTCATCTTTAATTGATCCAAATACATCAAGAAGACCTAAACCTAAATGACCATCAGAAGAGAAGAAAAGCGATTCTTCATTATTTAAGTTAGGAAAGACTTCATTGCCTTCTGTATTAACGACATTTCCAAGGTTTTGAGGCTCGCCAAATGAGCCATCGTCATTAATGTCTACAAAGTAAATATCTGAACCACCAAACCCTTCTGGTCTGTCTGAAGCGAAATACAATTTGGTGCCATCACTATTTAATGCTGGATGTCCGGTTGAAAAATCATCACTGTTAAAAGGAAGTTCTTCTACATCTACCCATGTACTATCTGTTAGAGTAGCTTTATAGATTTTAAGATTAGTAATGCCTTTTCCATCCTTTTTTTCAACATTGTTATTAAAGTTGTTTCTTGAAAAATACATGGTCTTACCATCATTACTGATTACTAATGGACCATCATGGTATATAGAATTGACATCTCCTTTTATTTTATCTTTAAAGGTAACTTCTTCCTCTTCTTCACCATTTACTTGCTTTAATGTTTGGTCAAAAACATATATATCCAAGAAAGGTTGCTCATTCCATCCGTAAAGACGTTTTATTGAAACACCTTCGTCTCTTGAAGAGGTAAAGTAAATTTTGCCGTCTTTCTCATAAGCACCAAAGTCGCTATTTTCTGAATTGAAATCTACTTTAGATAAAAAGTATTGTTGTTTGGCGTTGAAGATGCTTGAAATAAAGTCTCCGTCTTTAGAAAATTTATTCTTTGGTATAACACCACCAGAATCTTTAAATCTTTTTACCCATTCTCTGGATTCTTTGTAATCTTCAATTCCTCTTAAGGCCTGTGCATAATTATAATAGTATTCAATTGGAACATTTTCCTGCTCCACAACTTTTTTATAATACTTGGCTGCATTTTTAGGGTCTCGCATATAGGCATAACAATCTGCTAAACGTCTTGTTGCATAATCTGCATTATAATCTTTTTCTATAAGTTCTTGATAAACTTCTGAAGCTTTTACAAAAGAGAATTTATTAAACAGTGTGTCTGCTCTTTTTTGTTTTCCATATTGGGCAAATGCTGTAAAATTCACCGTCAATAAGATACAAACTAATATGTAATTTTTTAATTTCATGAGTACTTGTTTTAATTAGAAATATCTAGGTGATTTTAATTTCGATTTAAGGAATTTAAACTCATAGATCAATAAAACCTCGTGAGTTCCGTTTGTATAATCTGAAATATCTGATATAGAATGTTCGTATGCATATCCCAATCTTAATTGACGAGAGATTTGGAAATCAACAAAACCTCCTACTGCGCCTGTGGATTGGTTAATTCTATATGACCCACCTAACCAGAATTTTTCATTAAATAAGAAACAGGCAGTGAGATCATAAGATAGCGGTGCACCATTTGTAGCTTTTACCAAGAATGTTGGTTTAAATTTAACATTCTTACTCAAATCAAACACATAACCACCAATTAAGTAATAACTTAATCTTTCTAGAGGTTCGTATCCACTATTATCACTGTTCTTTTCTTTTAATATTCTAGGAGCCGATAGTCCTAAATACCATCTATTTGAGTGCCAATAAACACCAGCACCAATATTGGGGTTCCATCTATCTTCTATACCATAAATATATGGATCATCACTCTTATCATTTCTTAAAGGTGTGTGTATAGAAAGTGTTTGCGTAATTGGACCACCTTTAAAGCCAACCCACTGACTTCTATGTAAACCAACTATGCTTAATGCTTCTCTACTACCAGCATACGCTGGGTTGACAGATATGGTATTGTACATGTACTGCGTAAATTGAGGCAATTGCTGCGCAATACCAACCGTACAACTTAATAGTGCAAAAGCAACTATATAATGTTTAAAACGTTTCATAGGTTAAAGTTTTATTTGGTTCCTAGGTAGATTGGTCCAGTAAATGGATTCAGTCCACTATTTTTTAAATTAACAATATAATAATATGTACCAGCTGGGACTTTGTCGGCATTACCAAATGATGAGCTATGGGAAGTCCCATTCCAATCATTTTGATAATTGCTGGATTCATAAATTAAAGCACCCCAACGATTGAATATTTTTACATCAATTTCAAAACCACATATTTCAATTCCTGTGATAGCAAAATATTCATTCCATTGATCACCGTTTGGTGTTACAGCTTTAGATATTACAACATCTTCTTGACCACAAGGTAATACAACACATTCATCATTTATATTCATCATTATTTCTGTTGTACTTATACATTCATTTTCTATTACAGAATAACTGAAAATAAAATCTCCTATTTCACCATTTGAAGGATCGAACATGCCATCATTGCTTACAGTTGCATCTCCTGATACCACAATCCATTCACCTGACACTGTATCACCACTTACATAGGATGTAAGATCTATTACACCATCGTCAATACATCTACTGTCACTCACTTCTGTTACTATAGCTTCCATTGTAACAAATAAGGTTTGTGTAAATACAGCAGTATTGTCACATTCATCAGTCACTGACCATTCTCTTATAATCTCGTAATCATTTTCAGTACCATCAAATGTGCTTGTTTCTTCAAATACAACAGTTACATTTTCAGAACAGTTATCGGCAAAACCTGGAGTTGGTGCATCAGGTATATCTGCACAACTTACATTTAATTCAGTTTGTAAAGCCGTGATTAGTTCTGGCACTGTTGTATCTTGAACCGTTATAGTTTGATTATGTGCAGTTGTATTGTTACATTCATCGGTAGCAGTCCAAGTTCTAGTTAAGGTATAGCTAGAAGGACAAGAGCCATCAGTTCTCACTTCATTGAAAGTCACATTAGCGTTTCCACAATTATCAGAAGCAGTAAGTGTTTCAGCTTCAGGTACAACATCACATTCTACAGTTATATCAGCTGGTAAAGCTTCAACAAAAGCAGGGGCAGTTGTGTCCTGAACAGTTATAGTTTGATTATGAACAGTTGTATTATTACATTCATCAGTAGCCGTCCAAGTTCTAGTTAAGGTGTAACTAGTAGGACAAGAGCCATCAGTTCTTACTTCATTGAAAGTCA
>JARRKS010000322.1:0-4778 GCA_037387865.1 Flavobacteriaceae bacterium | reverse complement strand
ACGACCTATTACAGGATCTAACTTACCATCTTTGGCTAGCTGATTTAAGTTTCTAGCATATTTGCTTAAAGAATTATAGGTATCCTCTTGACTCTGGGAAGTAACCCGATCTCCTTTACGTAATTCTTCAATCGCAGCTTTTAAATCTTTTTCTGTGATGCCTTGATCTTTTAGCATTTGAGCAATCTTACTATTAGATTTAAAAACGGCCAGGATTAAATGCTCAATAGAAACAAAGTCATCTTTCATTTTTTTGGCAATAATTGATGCTTCGTTTAGAGTTTTACCTGCCTCGCGAGATAGCATGATATCGCCTCCAGAAACTTTAGAAAAACTTTCTATTTGTTTATCTAAAGCCTGCTGTAAAACAGCGACGTTTACATTCAATTTTTTTAAAATAAACGGTAGAACATTTTCATCAACTTCAAAAATGGCTTTAAAAATATGTTCATTTTCTATTTGTTGATTTGAGAAGCCTTGCGCAATTTGCTGTGCTTGCTGAATGGCTTCTTGTGATTTTATTGTATAATTATTAAAATTCATAGTATGTATTTTTCTTTGTATCATCAAGATTTCAAAAATCTTACCAATCCATTTTGAAAGACAAAATGTCTGTTAAAACCAAGAATAATGTGACTTTTAGGCAGCATGTAAGGAGTTGCCAAAGCTTATGACTATATTGAAATTAAAAATTTATTTGATGGGTTTATTAAAGAAAATATTTAGAAGAACTGAAAAGGCTAATAAAAGAATAGAATTTAATTGGCAATTTTTAAATGCTATTGAACAGATTGAAACTTTGGTTGAAAACTCAAAAACTAAACCTCAAATCATTTTTAAATATTCAACCAGATGTGTCATGAGTAGACTAGTATTGAAGGAATTTGAAAGAGATAATCAGGAACTCGAAAATTATTTTGATTTTTATTTTAATGACCTTATAAAATATAGACAGGTATCTAATCTCATAGCTTCTCAATTTATCATTAGGCACGAATCACCCCAATTGATAGTTATAAGAAGAGGAGAAGTCATCTTGCATTCTAGCCATGGATCAATCAATGCTATAGATTTAAAAGAACTTATTGTGTGATAAAATTTTTTGAAGTGTTGATTTACAAAAAGAAAAAGAATATCTTCGTTTGAACTAAACAACGCTACTTTTAAATGATTAAAAAAGTCATTTTAACACCATTTCAAAAGTTTGTTAAAATTGAAAGTTTCAGTGGCCTTCTACTTCTTGGAACAACAATTATTGCTTTAGTTTGGGCAAATTCAACTTTTGGCGATAGCTATGAGTCACTTTGGCAATATAAAGTTGGTTTTTCAGCGGAAAACTTTGAACTTAAAAAGCCATTATTATTGTGGGTGAATGACGGTTTGATGGCTATTTTCTTTTTTCTAATAGGTTTAGAAATTAAAAGAGAATTTTTAATTCTTTTTATTTTTAAATCAAAATCCAGAAACATTGCCAGGTTGGGGAATTCCTATGGCTACAGATATTGCGTTTTCATTGGCCGTGCTTAAAGTTTTGGGAGATAGAGTGCCGTTAAGCCTCAAGATATTTTTAACAGCCTTTGCTATAGTTGATGATATTGGAGCTGTTTTGGTAATTGCCTTATTCTACAGCAGTTCTATAAATATCACGTTATTAGGTATAGCCCTTGTATTGCTAGCAATATTATATGGCTTGTCTTATAAAGGCTATTATTCAAAATTTTTAATCATTTTGTTTGGAGTAATCATTTGGACGTTGTTCTTGAAATCTGGAATTCACCCAACATTAGCGGGAATTTTATTAGCATTTTCTGTACCAGTAAGACAAAAAATAGACACAAAAGAATTTATTAATAATCTAGTTGGCATAACGAGTGAGATTAAAAAAGCTGAAAGTGTCGAGAAACCTATTCTATCAAAACAACAAATACAACAAATTGATAACCTTGAAGATTGGACTAATAAATACCAATCGCCTCTACAACATTTAGAGCATCAATTGCATGATTGGGTAGCTTATTTAATAATTCCAGTTTTTGCATTGGCTAATGCAGGTGTTGTAGTAAGCGGAGACCTTGATTTAGACACATCTTTAGTGAGAAATATAAACTTATTGAGGTGCCAAAAGATATAAGTAATAGGCAAATTGTTGGTGTCTCCTTTTTAGCTGGTATAGGATTTACTATGGCTATTTTTATAGCTAGTCTTGCTTTCACAGATAATCAAGTGTATATAGATTCTGCCAAAATAGGTATTATAATAGGCTCATTTTTATCGGCTACTTTAGGTTTTTTAATTTTAAGAATAAAATCAGCATAATCTTTTTTACAATTTATCTTCCTAATAGTTTATAATGACTGTTAATTTTCATTGTCACATATATAATCTATTTATATTTGTGAAAATTTAAATAAATCAAATGAAAAATATTCTATTAAATCTTTTATTACTTCTATTCATAATTTCATGTAAAAATGAAAAATCAACTAATGTAGAAATTAATAATACTAGTGAAAAATTCGCAGGGTTGCTCCAAAATTTTAATGAAGAAGGGTTAGTTCTAAATCCCTTGAATGCAACTCAAGCTGGAGACAATCGTTTTAATGACCAATTACCTAATTTTTTATCTGAAGACTACAAAGCAAAGAAAAAAGCATACTATACTAAATATAAAAACCTGTTATCAGAAATTGATGAATCTCAATTATCTGAAACAGAAAAAATGAGCAAAGCTGTTTTGCTATGGGATTGTGAGATTAATCTTGAAGAGATGACATTTCAAAAAGACTTAATGCCAATAGATCAGATGTGGTCTTTAAATCTTGATTTTAACCAATTGGCAGGTGGTACAACTTCTCAACCTTTTAATTCTGTTGAAGATTATAAAAATTGGTTGGCTAGAGTAGATTCCTATTTAGATTGGTTGACTTCAGCAAAAGAGAACATGAAAAAGGGAATGGAGAATGGTTATGTGTTACCATCTTCATTGATTGTTAAGGTAATTCCGCAGTTTGAAGTTCTAGCTACAGGAAAGGTTGTAGATCATTTATATTATTCTCCTATTTATTCTATCTCTGAAGCTTTCACTCAAGTAGAGCGTGAAGAATTGACCAATGCCTATACAGATATGGTGGCCAATAAGATTATGCCAGCTCACCAAGCTATGGTAGATTTTTTAAGGGATGAATACTTGCCAGCTGGAAAGGAAAATCAGGGTATAGCTGCAGTAACACCTCTAGGAAGCGAATATTATGTACACCAGATAAAAAAATATACGACGACGGATATGACTGCTGATGAAATTCATCAAATAGGATTAAATGAAGTAGCTCGGATTCAAACTGAAATGGAAGCCGTTAAAAAAGAAATAGGTTTTAAAGGAGACTTAAAAGATTTTTTTGATTTTGTTAGAACAAATAAAAAGTTAATGCCCTTTACAGAGCGATCTCAAGTAATTGCTTGGTATGACAGTATTCATCAAGTAATGAAACCACAAATAGATAAACTGTTTGGTAAACAGCCAAAAACTCCTTTTGAAGTTAGACGTACTGAACCATGTAGAGACAAATCTGCTGCAGCAAATTATAGTCCTGGTTCTGTTGATGGTACAAGACCTGGAATATTTTATACCCCAATTCCAGATGTAGAGACGTATAATATTTTTGACAAGGAAGATTTGTTCTTACACGAAGCAATTCCTGGTCATCACTTTCAAATTTCTTTAGCTCAAGAAAATGAGGACTTACCAGATTTTAGAAAAACACTTTGGTATAGTGCTTATGGAGAAGGTTGGGCATTGTATACTGAATCCATGGGAAGAGAATTAGGTTTGTATAAAGATCCGTATCAGTATTTCGGAATGTTAAGTAGTGAAATTCATCGTGCTATTCGTTTGGTTGTAGATACTGGATTACACACAAAAGGATGGACGCGTGAGCAAGCCATTCAATATTCATTAGAGAATGAAGCTGAAGAAGCTGCAAGAATAGAAAGTGAAATAGAGCGTTATATGGCAAATCCTGGTCAGGCTTTATCTTACAAAATAGGGCAGCTTAAGATTATTGAATTGAGAAAACGAGCCGAAGCATCTTTAGGTGATGCCTTTGATATTAAAGAGTTCCATAACCAAGTATTAGAAACAGGTTGTATTCCGTTACAATTATTGGAAGATAAAATTGATAATTGGATTGCTTCCAATCAAAAAAGTTAAGATGAATAAAAACTCCCAAATTTCTTTGGGAGTTTTTATTAGAAGTTAAATCTATTAATAATGTTCTTAAGTTTTAGCTTTAAATCTTCTCCTGTATCATATATCATTTGTTCACTAGTTGGAAAAGGCACTCTATAATGTCTAGTTAAATCTAAATCTTCTCGAGTCAAAGCTATTTTATCACCTCTATATGAACCAAAAACATTCTCAAATACAAAACCGCTATCAATAGGAAAGGTTTTAATTAACAGATTAGTTCTTAAATCAGCATATACAACATCTGCTATAATCTGTGAAGATTTAATCTGAACTACTTCAAAGAATCTCGCTCTTACTTCAACAATTTTATCAATTTTAATATCATTTCCTAAACTATCCTTTGCTACGTTACCATTACCATCCAATTGATATTCCCAGCCATCAACTACCTCTCGTTTTCTTAAAAACTCACGTTCATTAATTTGTTCTGGAGAAATATTAATCTGTTTTAGTTGTAGTTGCATGGTATAATCATACTTAATATTACTATCCTTGTTTGAATGATATGCTGTCCAGAACTTGTTTAAACCAT
>JARRKS010000321.1:0-4553 GCA_037387865.1 Flavobacteriaceae bacterium | reverse complement strand
GACATTAATAACTACTTGCTACAACATCCAGAGGTTCAGGATTATTTAAAGACCAGAAAAAATGGCAAGAATACTGGAAAAGTCATGTTCCTTATGTTTGATGAACAGACAGAGAAACTAGCTAAAAAGTTAGGATTGCAAGTCATGTTTCCTACCGCCAAGATGCGAACATTTATGGACAATAAAGTAAATACCAACCGTATCGCAGAAAAGGCAGGTGTCCCTTGTGTACCCTATGTGTTATCTCCTGTAAAAGATTATGCCCATTTGAATAAAGTATCTAAATCTCTCGGGACTGATTTAGTTATTCAAACACCTTTTGGAGATTCAGGTCATACCACTTTCTTTATTTCCAACGAAGCAGAATTTAAAAAATATGAAGAGGAAATTGTTAAGGAGAAAGAAGTTAAAATAATGAAACGCATCAATTGTAGAGGTTCGGCTATTGAGGCTTGTGTTACTAGACATGGGACTATTGTAGCACCATTAATGACAGAACTTGTTGGTTTTAAAGAACTAACACCTTATAAAGGAGGATGGTGTGGTAATGAGATCTACCCGAATGCATTTACTCCTGCACTTCGAAAAAAGGCAATTAAATACACTCAACTTTTTGGAAACCAATTGCGTGAAGAAGGCTATAAAGGTTATTTTGAACTCGATTTTCTAATTGATCAAGACAATGGAGAAATTTATCTTGGAGAGCTAAACCCTAGAGTTACTGGTGCAAGTTCCATCACTAATCATGCGGTTTTTGCATTGGCCGATGCGCCTCTTTTTGTATTTCATATCCTAGAATGGATGGATGTTGATTATAAATTAAATAT
This sequence comes from Flavobacteriaceae bacterium, assembly GCA_037387865.1. Classification (GTDB taxonomy): domain Bacteria; phylum Bacteroidota; class Bacteroidia; order Flavobacteriales; family Flavobacteriaceae; genus Gilvirhabdus. Next base: position 3,726 of record JARRKS010000321.1, on the reverse strand, counting down.
AAAAGATATTAACGCACGTTGGTCCAAACAAGAAAATATAGACAGTTGGAGCCAGTTGATAATAAAACATACGGAAGATACCATTGAATATGTATCTGAAGCTCCTGTTTCTGGTATTTATAAAATGTTCGATAATGGGCATATACAATTTGATCGTATGGATACACACAGAAGAGCTGTAGAAACTGAAAATGAAGCTTTCTTTTTACATATTTCCAAGCAAGGAGACTACCTCTATGAAGGTGCTGATATGGGAATATTAGTGTCACGAGGTCGAATGATGACCGACGATTTTAAATTAAATAAAAGAGCTAAAGATTGGATTAAAGCTATCCGTTCAAAATATGTTTCGCAAATAATAGAAGATAAAAGAGAAAAGGTAGTACTTACTGGAAGCTTGACGAAATAAAGTCTTAAATAGAATATACTTGACCTTTAATGAATAATTAAACGGGAATGAACAACTAGATAGCTATTTAATAATTTCTCAACATTTCTTTAGCAAATTTGACCATTCTCCAGTTGTAATGGCTAGAAGCTTGTTTTAAATTTTCTTGACATTGTTCGTTACAAAGGTTCATAGCCTCGAGATATTGAAAGGCTTTCATCCTAATTTCAACATTGTATTGAGAATTGGTATAATTGACAAGTTCTTTATAAACATCTTGCTTTTTATCTGTTTGATATTCAAGTGTGTTTAAATGTAATGCTAACCATAGTAATCTGATATTATAATTATTAAAACCAATGATGTTTTTGGTTTGGTTTAAATATTTGGCACGTTCGTCTGGAAAATTTAACCAAAGATTATATAGGGCTGATTCAATAGTTTTGTATGATTTGTCCTTTAAAAGGGATTCATAATCTTCTTTTAACGCTATAGGTATTTCAGTCAGATTTTCAGCAATAGCTTGACGCACTTTTATACTGTTTTTAAAAACATCAGATGTTAATCTATCTGGAACTTGAGAAATGATTTTTGACTTTGCCTGGTCTGAAACTGTTGCATCCAGATAATAATCGCAGCGTGAATTTAAAGCTTCACAATCTACCATTAAATACTCCTGGATAAATACTGATTGTTTTAAGCTTTCCAAGGCTTCGTCATAAGGAAACATTTTGTTTTCTATCCAAAGATTTACAAATTCACTTAAATCCTGCTCACTACTCTGCTCTACTTCGCTTATAAAATCTTTGGTCTCAACATTAGAAAATTGATGCTTTTGCAAATAACTTTTAACGGCTTTACGGAAGGTCTCTTCTCCTACTTTCTCCCTTAAAGCATGTAAAACCCAAGCGCCTCTTTCATAAAATGTAAGACTACTGGATCCTGGATTTAATAAAGACGTTCCATTACCAGACAAGTCTTGCTGATAGAGCTGATTAGCCGATTCATACAACTTCCAGTAATAGTGTTTGTCTCCAAATAATTGCTTCTCTGCTAGCAGCGCATAATATGTTGCAAAACCTTCATGTAACCAATGATGTGTGCCAGATACTTCTGTAACCAAATTACCAAACCATTGATGAGCCAACTCGTGTGCATTAACAGTTATATAATTTCGATCTACAAATGCTATGGAATCAATAACAAACGTATCTGCAAAAATAGTGGTTCCCGTATTTTCCATACCAGAATACATAAAATCATGAACTGGAACTTGTTTGTAGTTTTGCCAAGGATAAGACACTCCAATCTCTTCTTCAAAAAAATCAAAGATGTCTTTGGTATATCTGTAAGTAGGTTCTACTCTATTAGAATCTTTTGGATAGTAATACATTTCAAGTGAAATTCCATTTTTAGACATTTCGTATTTGCCTAAAGCCAATGCAACAAGATAGCTAGACATTGGGTTTTGCATTGTGTAACGCCATGTTGTTGTGGATTCGTTGATTTGTTTATTTATTAGCTTTCCATTAGCAATGACTTCGTAATCACTATCAAAAGTTATACTTAAATCAAACTCGATTTTGTCATTCATGTCATCAATGCTAGGCAGCCAGTTACTGGTGTATTTGCCTTGTCCTTGGGTCCATATTTGATTAGGAGCGTCATTATCCCAACCTACAAAATACATAGCTTTATTTGGAAAGGCTTCATAATAAAAGCTAATCTTATAATTTATTTGAGGCTTGAACTTATGTTTGAACCATATTTTATTGAAATCATTTCTGAATTCAATTTGCTCTCCATTTAATTTAACATATTCAAACTTCATATTAACTGCATCAATATAAATGGAGTCAATTGGTCTCAATATTTCGAAAGAATAATCTACCAAACCAAAAACTTTTTTTGAATCCTGTTCAACACTTAACACCGCTTTAGCTTCCTTGAAATCTACAAAACCTTTTTGTTGCCCATTTAATAAAAGGCTATAAAAGAAAAGACTTATTGATATATATAGTTTCACAATCATAATACTACAAACGTTAAGCCAAAATAACAATTATAAACATTGAGCATAAAGAAAGAATATAAAATTTTCAAAATGCATTCCGCATCAAGTGCGTAATGACAAACTACAGTTTAAATATTAAAACAAAAGCATTAATTTCGTTTACATGAATATCAATCTTCAAACTCCAATCAATTATCTTAAAGGTGTTGGTCCAAATAGAGCAGATTTGCTAAAAAGCGAACTTGGTATTCATACGTATCAGGATCTAATTAATTTATTTCCAAACCGTTACATCGACAGAACACGTTATTATAAAATCAATGAATTACAGCGTAACACTTCAGAAGTACAAATTATTGGTGAAATTACACATGTTCAGGAGGTTGGTCAGGCAAGAAAGAAACGGCTTGTAGCCACTTTTAAAGACGAAACTGGAACTATGGAATTGGTCTGGTTTAGAGGTCATAAATGGATTAGGGAATATTTGAAATTTGATAAACCTTATGTAGTTTTTGGAAAAGTAAACTGGTTTAATGGTAAATTTAATATGCCTCATCCGGAAATGGAATTGGTTGAAGAACATGAACAAAATCTCCGTTCCGCCATGCAAGCTATTTACCCATCTACAGAAAAATTATCAAATAAAGGTGTTAGCAACAATGTCATTTGTAAAATCATGCAACAATTGTTTTTGGAAACTAAAGGAAAGTTTACTGAAACCTTATCTGCAAATCTTCTTACAGATCTTAAATTAATTTCGAAAAACAAAGCTCTTTTTAACATTCATTTTCCAAAAAATCAAGACCTATTAGCAAAGGCAGAATACCGACTAAAATTTGAAGAATTATTCTACATACAACTGCAATTAATAATTAAAAATTTAATTCATAAATCAAAAATTAAAGGTTTCCCATTTACAACTGTTGGGCATTATTTTAATACTTTTTTTAATGAACATTTACCATTTGACTTGACCAATGCACAGAAGCGAGTCATTAAAGAAATAAGACAAGATTTAGGTAGTAATGCACAGATGAATCGACTTTTGCAAGGTGATGTCGGTTCTGGAAAGACCATAGTGGCTTTAATGTCAATGTTTATAGCACTTGACAACGGTTTTCAAGCATGCTTAATGGCTCCGACTGAAATTTTGTCAGTCCAACACTACAATAGTTTATATGAAGAGTGTAATAAGTTGAATATCAGTATTAAATTACTTACTGGTTCAACTAAAACTTTAGAAAGAAAAAATATTCACGAATCTTTAGAAAATGGTGAATTACAGATCTTAATTGGCACTCATGCTTTGCTTGAAGACAAGGTG
>JARRKS010000320.1:0-2683 GCA_037387865.1 Flavobacteriaceae bacterium | reverse complement strand
TATGAAGATAATAAAATGGATGTTGATGGTACAGTTCTATTAAGATGTGAAAACGGTGTTAAAGGAGTAATTTGTACGAGTCAGATTGCTTCAGGCGAAGAAAATAATTTTATTGTTAAGGTTTATGGAGAAAAGGCTGGATTGAAATGGGAACAGGAAAACCCAAATTATTTGTACTTGATGCAAGATGGTGAACCGCTTAAAGTTTTAAAACCAGGTCATCCATACAATTCTCCAATCTCTCTAGATGGGACAAAATTACCACCTGGACATCCAGAAGGTATTTTTGATTCTATGGCAAACATTTATAAAGGTGTTGCTCGTGCAGTAAAGGGAGAAAAATATGATGAAGGAGAATTTCCAACTATGATTGATGGTGTTAGAGGGATGTGTTTTATTGAAAAGGTAGTTGAGTCTCATATCAATGGAAATATTTGGACTGACATAAAATGATAAACTAAAAAAGTATGCCTCGAAAATTAAGAATGGGAATGATAGGTGGAGGTCTTGGATCTTTCATAGGTGATGTCCACCGAAAGGCTGCTGGTATTGATAATATGATAGAACTTGTATGTGGTGCTTTCAGTAGTACTGCAGAAAAATCTATAGCTTCTGGAAAAGCATTATTCCTTCCGGAAGATAGATGTTATGGGAATTATGAAGAAATGATTCTTAAGGAAAAAGAATTACCAGAAGAGGTTCGCATGGATTTTGTTGCTATTGTAACTCCTAATCACATGCACTTTCATCCTACGAAAATGGCTTTAGAACATGGTTTTCATGTGGTTTGTGATAAGCCAGTGACATTTACTTTAGATGAAGCCATAGAGTTGGAAACTATTGTGAAAAATTCAGGAAAACTATTTGCTGTTACATACAATTACACTGGTTACCCGATGGTGAAACAAGCAAGAGCAATGGTAGCAAATGGAGATTTAGGAAATATAAGGAAAGTTCAGGTGCAATATTTACAAGGTTGGTTTGCAACGGCAGTAGAACAAACTGGACATAAACAAGCAGCTTGGAGAGTTGATCCAAAACGTTCTGGAATTGGTGGCGGACTTGGAGATATTGCAACTCATGCTGAAAACATGATAACATACATAACAGGACTTAATATAGAAGAAATTGCTGCCGATTTAACCACATTTGGAAAAGGGCGCATTTTAGACGATGACGGTCATTTATTGCTTCGTTTAGAAAAAGGAGCTAAAGCTATTATGTCTTATTCACAAATAGCTGTAGGAGAAGAAAACAGTTTTGCAATTCGAGTTTATGGAGATAAAGGAAGTGTAGAATGGTTACAAGAAGAACCGAATAAGCTTTTTACACGTTGGGTAGATAAACCTAAACGTGTGTTAACGCCAGGAGGAAATGATCTATATCCTGAAGCAATTACACATAGAATTCCTGCTGGACATCCAGAAGGTTATATAGAAGCCTTTGCAACTGTTTATAAGAATTTTGCAACGCATCTTATGGCAGAAATACAAGGTAAGACAATAGACAAACCTGATTACCCATCTATAGAAGAAGGCCTAAAAGGGCTGAAGTTTATTTATGCATCAGTGGAAAGCAATAAGAATAATGCAAAATGGGTAAAAATATAATATACGTATTACAACTCGATCTGAAAAAATTTAATTAGCAAATGAAATCTTTAGGATTAAGAACTGCAGTTTATATAGTTGACAATTTAAAAGAAGCAAAAGATTGGTATTCCAAAGCATTTGAAACACAACCATATTTTGACGAGCCATTTTATGTTGGATTTAATATTCAAGGATATGAATTAGGTCTTTTGCCAGAAGAGAAATCCACCACAAAAGGTGAAAACGCTTTTTCATATTGGGGTGTTGAGGATATACAGAAAGCTTACAAAAGTCTATTAGGTTTAGGAGCTACGACATTTGAGGAACCCAACAATGTTGGAGGAGAACTTATGGTTGCAGCAGTAAAGGACCCATGGCAGAACATCATCGGATTGATTTACAATCCTTATTTTAAACTTCCGTAACACATGAAAACAATAAAAGGACCAGCCGTTTTTTTGGCACAATTTGTAGATAGCAAAGCACCATTCAATTCGCTTGAAGGTATGTGTCAATGGGCAGCAGATTTAGGATATAAAGGCATTCAGATTCCAACTTGGGAATCCTTCTTGATTGATTTGGATAAAGCTGCAGAAAGTCAAACCTACTGCGATGAGTTAAAAGGAAAAATAAATTCATATGGATTAGAAATCACAGAGCTTTCAACACATTTACAAGGTCAGTTAGTGGCTGTTAATCCAGCATACGATACTATGTTTGATGCTTTTGCTCCAGAAACATTGAAAGGAAATCCAAAAGAACGTACCAAATGGGCAATTGAAACTGTAAAAAAAGCTGGAACAGCAAGTAGAAGACTCGGAATTAAATCGCATGCAACGTTTTCAGGAGCTTTATTATGGCATACTTGGCATCCTTGGCCGCAAAGACCAAAAGGCTTGGTGGAAATGGGTTTTGAAGAACTGGCTAAACGCTGGTTACCTATTTTAGATCATTACGATAATGAAGGTGTAGATGTTTGTTATGAGATTCATCCTGGTGAAGATTTACACGATGGAGATACGTTTGAACGTTTTTTAGAAGCTACAGGAAATCATAAACGCGTTAATATTTTGTATGACCCTAGTCATTTT
>JARRKS010000319.1:0-3325 GCA_037387865.1 Flavobacteriaceae bacterium | reverse complement strand
CAAAAATAAATTTAGAAAAAGCTGTTAGAATAATTGATCCAACATATACAGAGAACATAAATATTGAAATGTTTGCTGACACGTATTGGTATAAGGAACAGTTCTTCTTCTTTAGGGAAAATTTTGAAGGATTAAGCAAACTTTAATTTAAACTGTTAACTCTACTGTTTATTGACCTCAACTTTATAGATGAGTTCCCAAGTTTTCATATTATCATAAGAGTAATACACATTCTTTAGATATTTAATATCAGAAATTATTGAATCAATAACTTTAATATCAAAGTCTTCTTTTCCGCTGTAACCTCCAATAACTATAGTAGTCATTTTTCCATCCACCAAACTTGATGTAAACTCATGCCATCTTTGAGATTTAGCATTAAGAAAGAGAGCTTGCCATTTATTACTTTCAATATTGTAAGTTCTAATGTCTGTAGAGAAAAAACCATTAGGTGTTGTAAATTGAGTTTGAAAAGTTCTATGATCTTCCAAAAATTTTGCTTTGATTGTGGCAACAACATCAAGTTTTTTAAAGGTTCCATCATCTTGTCTCATTTCTAATGTTGATTTCCAAATACCTCTATAATATTCATATTGAGAAAGCTCTGGAATTTCAGGGTCTGCAAAACCAAAATCTATATAAAGGTTGGCATAGCAGCCACAGCGCGACTCACAATAAAATCATAGGTTTCATTAATGTCTTCAACACGACTATGCGTTATTTTAACATTATTTAAACCAAGTCCTTCAGCAACTTCATTTACAACTTTAAGCTTTTTGGCAATACTATCTACTAAATGGAATTGACATTCAGGAAACAAAATAGCTAACGGAATACCAGGAAACCCACCTCCAGTACCAACGTCCATTATTTGGCTACCATTTTTAAATTGAATTGCTTTAGCAATAGCCATAGAATGCAACACATGACGCAAATAAAGTTCATCAATATCTTTACGCGAAACGACGTTTATTTTGAGATTCCAATCCTGATAAAGAGCCTCTAGATGCTTGAATTTCTTCACCTGATCTTGAGTGAGATTTGGAAAATATTTTAAAATAAGTCGCATTCTATTAATGTTTCAACAAAAATAATACTTTTTTTATGTGCATTTTTATGAAAACTTTATTAAGATACCTGCGTTAATTATTTATCTTTGACCCCAAATACGATAGATTTATGTTTATCGTTATTCTCTTTAAAACTAAACTTATGACGAAACAGATGCTATCTTTTTCAAGAGCAGATTCTGCAAAATTTTTCAGAACGTTAAATAAACGCGTGAATGATTACTTTAAAGATAACAATGTAAAACGTACAGGAAACTGGAAACTTTGGTTAAAAACCATTGTCATGTTTTCTATTTTTCTTGCTCCATATTTTCTAATTCTTACTTTAAATATTCCTGGTTGGGCCCAATTACTTTTAACTATTGTTATGGGAATTGGAATGGCTGGTGTTGGGATGAACGTTATGCATGATGGTAATCATGGCTCATATTCTAATAAAGAATGGATTAACAGATTAATGGGAAGTAGTATTTATATTCTCGCTGGTAATGCATATAACTGGAAAGTACAACACAATGTTTTACATCATACCTATACTAATGTTCATGGTCATGATGAAGATTTAGATGCTGGACGAATTTTACGTTTTACAGAACATGCTGAATGGAAATGGTATCACAAGTTTCAGCATTATTACTCAATTCTTTTATATGGATTATTAACCATAAACTGGGCTATAACAACAGATTTTCAACAGATGAGTCGTTATATGAAACGTAAATTATCTTATGGAAAATTCCCTAATCCAGTTTGGAATTGGAGTAAACTTGTAATATCTAAAATAATTTATATAGGAATCTGGATTGTCTTACCAATGCTAATTTTGGATATTGTCTGGTGGAAAATCTTAATTGGCTTTTTTGTTATGCATTATACTGCTGGTTTAATTTTAAGCGTTGTATTTCAATTAGCACATGTTATGGAAGAAGCAGAAATGCCTTTACCAGAAAAAGATGGTACTATGAAAAATACTTGGGCAATTCATCAACTTAAAACAACTATTAATTTTTCAACTAAAAATAGAATTGTAAATTGGTTTACTGGTGGTTTGAACCATCAAGTGGAGCATCATATATTTCCACACATTAGTCATATTCATTATACCAAAATCTCTAAAATAGTTAGAGAAACTGCCAAAGAATTTAATCTCCCATACAACGAATATAAAACAACAAGAAAGGCTATTATTGCACATTTTAAATACTTACGTGAAATGGGTATGAAACCAGCCTTACAAGTATAATTTCAATTATTTGATGAGCTTACTTTCGGATAGAATTTTAAACATGTCTACCTCTGCAACGCTTGCAATGGCGGCAAAAGCAAGGGAATTACGTGCAGAAGGAAAAGATATAATTGGTTTAAGTCTTGGAGAACCAGACTTTAACATACCAGATTTTATTAAAGATGCTGCTATACAAGCTATTAACGATGGCTACAATTCTTATACTCCGGTTGATGGCTATGTAGAGTTAAAGGAAGCAATCATTACTAAATTTAAGCGTGATAACAACTTATCATATACGTTACCACAAATTGTAGTTTCTACAGGTGCAAAACAAGCTTTAGCAAATATAGCAGCTGTGATGCTAAATAAAGGAGACGAAGTTATATTACCTTGTCCTTATTGGGTAAGTTATAGTGATATAGTTAAACTAAATGATGGTGTTACTGTTGAAGTTAAAACAACTATAGATACAGATTTTAAGATGACAGCGTCGCAACTTGAAGCTGCTATAACGTCCAAAACTAAAATGATTTGGTTTAGCTCACCCTGTAATCCTAGTGGTTCTGTTTATAGCAAAGAAGAGTTACGGGCTTTAGCAGATGTGTTACAAAAACATCCAAATATTTATGTAGTTTCTGATGAAATTTACGAGCATATTAATTTTATTGGTTCTCATGCAAGCATGGCTCAATTTGATGACATGTATAATCGTACAATTACTGTTAATGGTGTTTCTAAAGCATTTGCTATGACTGGTTGGAGAATAGGTTTTATTGGCGCACCAACCGAAATTGCAAGAGCTTGTAACAAAATGCAAGGACAAACCACAAGTGGTGCAAATTGTATTGCTCAACGTGCTGTAATAACTGCTATGTTGGCTTCACCAGAAAAAGTCAAATATATGATTGACGAGTTTAAGAACAGACGAGATCTAATTCTTGACTTATTAAATGATATTGAAGGATTTAAAACAAATACTCCTGAAGGTGCTTTTTATGTATTCCCTAATATATCATACTACTTCGGA
>JARRKS010000318.1:0-2686 GCA_037387865.1 Flavobacteriaceae bacterium | reverse complement strand
CAACACAAAAATTAATAAAGTAATTTTTTTCATCATATAATATATTTAAGGATTAATTAATAATTGAGTAATGCATTAAAAATTTTTATTTAATACAATTCAAAATTGTCTATTATAGTTTAGCTAAATATAACCAAATAAAATACAACTCAAATGATTAGAGCTGATTATAGTTCATTAAGGACATTATTTTTTAAAATGAATACTTTGCATTCCTCATTACCAATTTTGGAGTTCTATCTACTTTAAAAAGTCCCCAATGTTTTTCAGGTTCTAATGCTTCGTTTGATCCTTTCCAAGATTCATCAAAAGCTTCAAATACAAAAGTTAAGATGTTTGCGTCGTTACTCCAATTAACAAGATCCATAATGTATGTTCTTTGGTATTCTTCACTCACATTATTTGGATCAATACCTCGACCATTAGAATAGGTTGTCCATCCCGCTTCAGTAATGACAACAGGTTTATCTGGATATGCATTTGCAACATCATTATAATTACTTTTCGTGTAGTCCATGGCTTCATGAATATTTTTATATTCCCAAACAGGATAGGTATGGATAGAAATATAATCCAATTCATCTACCAGAGGTTTTAACTTATTTAACCACGGCACATAATTTTCGCAAAATGTTACCGGTTGCTTTGCTCCCTCTTTTATCATTCTTACATAAGTAATTACACTTTCAACAGGCACATAATGGTCAGTCCAATCCACACAGGCCTCATTTCCTGCAGACAAAGAGAAAATAATATCAGGATATTGATTTGCCAAACGAATCAATTTTTTAATTCTATTCTTGTTGTAAATTTTATTCTTCTCTAGTTGTTCTTTTGGATATGTACCGCCGCCCCAAGGACAACCGTAATTATTTTTTTCTGCTACGATATAGGCACCTAGCATCACTTTAAAATTTAACTTTTCTTTTTTTATGACTTCTAAAACCGTTTCAGAATGTTCATCACAATCATATAATCTAAGATACTTCCAATGGTCATTTAGAAGCAATAGATCTTCCTTTATTTGGTCGTAACTTGGATAAACTAAACCTGGACATTGCCCTTCCCTAAAACCAGAGTAGCAGATTGCATTTCCTGGTTCTATATTCAAAGCGTTTGTATAATTCATTTAATACTATTCTTGTTAAAGTTCTAAAATTATTTTTGAAGTTGAATTAAAACTTCAATTTTTCATTCTTATCCCAAAGACCCCAGAAAGCACCTACATCACCTTCGGCACCAACTTTCCAAGACTCATCAAAGGATGAAAAATAAAACATCTCAATATCATCTGCTTCAGACCATTGCTGTGCATGAATAAAATATTTAATAGCATTTTCAAACGAAGGTTCTGCACCTTGTAAAGGACTTCCAAGATTTGGCCATCCCGTTTCTGAAATGATTACTTTTTTACCATTAGCGGCACTAACCGCCTGATGGTACATTTGTTTCATATAAACTAAAGAATATTCAATACTACATCCTTCCCAATATGGATAGCAATTCGCTAGGATTACATCACATGATTCAGTAATTCTTGGGCGATGTGAAAATTCATAATATGCATCGACATATCCTACAGGAATTCCAGGAATGGCTTCTTTAACTTCATGGATAAATTTCAATAATTCATCTTCAGTCAGATCTTGTCTATACATTACTTCATTTCCAACCGCAGCAATATCAACAAACCCTTCTTTAGCTAGTTTAATCAATCCTGCAATTTCTTTTTTATTGATTTCAGGGTCATCACCCAACCAAGCACCTACTAAAGTTTTAATTCCCATTTCATGCGCTATACGGGGTATTGCTTCATTACCATCGGTGCATGAAAACGATCGAATCCATTTCGAATAAGGCTTGATTATTTTCATACGTCTTCTAATTTGTTCTTCACTTAACTGATCACCGGGTTTTTGCCCTTCTTCATATGGGCTGAAACATAAACCATGCATGCCATTTTTTAATACTCTCTTAAATAGGTTTTGTAATCCTTTTGTAGTTTTGCCTTCGAGGTTTATTCCCGCCAATGACTTTATTTTATCTGCTCTGTAAGACATATTAATTTAAAATTTTTATCTAATTATTAACTAAAGTTCCCCTCTACGGGCAACCAACTCTGCTTTAATTTCTCTAGCCTTTGTCTCTGTGAGGCTGTATTTGTACATAATCCAAATGGCAAAAGCAGCGGTAATTGAAGGTATTACTATATCTGCTATCCTTAAACTATGCATTGTTTCAGCTGTTTGAGTTTCTGCATCCGAAATAAAACCAACTAATTTAAGTACTAATCCTCCTAAAAACAGTGCTATAGATTGACCTATTTTTACCATCCACCAATATATTGCTCCAAAAGTTCCTTCTTTACGAGGCATACCATTTTCTAATTCATCCAAATCACAAACATCGGCAGTCATACTCATCATCAATGTGAAAAGTCCACCTAAACCAAAGGCTATAAAAGGTATTGGTACAAAAATTAACCAGGGAGAACCTTGGCTAGTATCAATACTAAACCATGTCATTCCTACACTCTCCAAAAACGGGTCGATTGATTGAAATATGGAGGCTACTCCATTATTTAATGATTGACCAAAACCTGTAGTATTAAATTCACTATTTAAATCGACATTAAATCCCCACCATTTAAGTATATAACCAATTATAGAAATAACTGTTGAAATAA
>JARRKS010000317.1:0-2687 GCA_037387865.1 Flavobacteriaceae bacterium | reverse complement strand
AGTTTTTCTACACTTGTAATTAAATTACCTCTACCTTCAACAAGTTCATTCCTATTGAGCCGGCTTTTGCTATAGCCATTAATGAAGATAACACTTTGTATAATAAAGCCTTTGAAAAAAATATTGTTATAGTAACACCTTCTACTCTATTGGCTACACTGCGTACTATTGATAGTATGTGGAATAATGAAAAACAGCAGCAAAATGCTATTGAAATAGCTAGACAAGCCGGTGCTTTGTATGACAAGTTTGAAGGTTTAGTAACTGATTTAACTGGTATTGGGAAAAAATTAGATGCTGCAAAAACAGATTATTCAGCAGCTATGAATAAACTTGTTGAAGGTAGAGGTAATTTAATTACAAGTGTAGAAAAACTTAAAAAACTTGGTGCTAAAGCAAAAAAGTCACTTCCTGAAAATATTTTAAAACGTTCTGAAATTGATGAAAGTAATTAAAAGGTCCTCGTTAAGTTAAATCCAAAATAAATATCGCCTTCTCCCCAATCTCCAGTGGCTTGACCTAAAAACCCATTCACATTCATAGGTTGTGCGTTTGTAAAATGCATTTGAAACACATGACCTCCAGTTTCTAAATCCACACCAATGGATAGTGGGTTTTTAAACGGAGAATCACTAGCTCTATTCATATGAATTCCATAATCGGCATTAATAGACCATCGTTTACCAATTTTATGGCGACCACCCAAACCAACTGCAAATTGAGTGTTGTCCTGACTATCTAACATGACGTAATTATCATGAAATAATGTTGGAGCAATTTCAAAAGAAAAGTTAGTATTGACTTTTCGAGAAATCAACAATTGAGTAGCATAACTAATACGGTCTTCAAATTCTAATTTAGGCAGGTTGTCTTTCTCTAATGCAGTATTGATCATTAGAGAATTAAAGCCAACAATGCTAAAAGGAAAACCACCATCTTTTTGCCTAACAAGGCGATACTTTACAGAAGTTTCATAAATCTTTTGGTATGAGCTTCTTGAAACCCCTATACTTATACCGTCGGAAATACCATAAATAAATTGTATTCTGGTAACGGCATCATCCAATCCAAAGAAAGTATCAAATCCATTTTCGATACTACCAAAACGATGAGACACGTTTAATAACAACTCACCTTTTGCCTGTAGTTTAGTAGATTCAAAATTGACAATCTTTAAACTTTTGAATACTGCTGAAGCATAATTATCGGTTACAGAATCCGTATCAATTTCTCCTAGTAAATCGTCTTGAGAGAATATGATTAAAGGACAACAAAAAACAATGAGAAGAATAAATTTCAATTTTTTCATAGCATAAAATTTTATTCAATAATAGAACATTGATCAAGTTTGAGTTCGCCTAATAAATCGTCAAATCCAATACAGCGACCTTTTATTTTAACAACATCTCCTTCTTCGACATTACCATTAATATTAGAAACAAATTGACAAAATATTTTTGAATCCAATACAATATCTTTTTCACTCAATTTGGTGATTTTCCCAGACACTTCAATAGTTTTATTTAAGTATTTGTCAGATGCTTTTTCGATATTATTTGAGAATTCATCAGAAATTTTAGTTGCAGAAACCACAAACTCTGCTTTTTCTTTTTCAATATTCCTGTGATCTTGATATACATAATTATACGTAATGATCACAACAATAACTGTTATTATAAAAACGAAGATTTTCTTTTTCATAAAACTTGTATATACAAATGTTTTAAAGCAATTTATTATTTAAAAATAATGAAATTAAAATGAATTTAATTAAATTTATATCAAAAATTGTTAGGATTATGAAAAAATATCTAATCTTCTGTGCATCCATAAGTACCCTTTTCTCAATTATATCGTGTACCAATCATAGTGAAGGTGATTTGATTGAGTCTCTTCCTGAAATTGATTTAATAACATATGATGAGCATGTGAAAACAATTATTGACAATAATTGTATATTTTGCCATGGTAATCCACCAACCAATGGTGCCCCAAATGCTTTGACAACATATGACAATGTAAAAAGTGCAGTTGATAATGCCAATTTAATTTCTAGAATTTCAGCATTGTCTGGTGAACCTGGAGCAATGCCATTTGGAGGTCCAAGATTACCTCAAAATCTAATTGATTTGATAATTCAATGGGAAGCCGATGGTCTGTTAGAAAATTAAATTGTTTTTGAGTCAATATTTGTTCTAAATCATTATAAATTTAAATCAATGAAAAACATATTCTTTTTAATACTTCTAGCTGGTCTAACTACATTTGCCCAGGAAAAATATATTACACGCTCTGGAAGCATAGGCTTTGAAGCATCTGTGCCTTCTTTTGAAGAGGTAAAGGCAAAAAGTGATGCTGCGACAGCTATAATAAATACTGATAATGGTGAATTTGCTGCTTTAGTTTTAGTAAAAAGTTTCCGTTTTAAAAATGCTCTTATGGAAGAACATTTTAACGAAAACTATGCGGAATCTAGCCAATTTCCAAAAGCAACTTTTAAGGGGAAAGTTTCGGGACTTGATTTAAATAGTGATAAAACGTCTTACACTATATCTGGAGAGCTAACTTTTCATGGTGTCACAAAAGCTTTAGTAGATGTACCACTTACCATTACAAGAACTGATGGAAAAATTAATATTACTGGAGAATTTGTGTCTAAAGCTTCGGATTATGAAATTAAAATACCA
>JARRKS010000316.1:0-2693 GCA_037387865.1 Flavobacteriaceae bacterium | reverse complement strand
TACTGGAACTTTTGACGGAATACGTGTAGCAAACACTTGGTCATCTATTATGAGCAATGAGGCATTAGAGGATGAGACAGTAGGGGATAAGATAGCTGGAGAAATGTACTATGTCTATTCAGGTGAAGCATGGGAATTTCCTTCTGATAGGTTTTATGCTATAACTGATGAAGATTTTGCATCTATGAATATTGAAAGCTTTGGAAGTTCAATTCAACCAGATGATTATTTACCTACATTTTTGGGTTTAAAATATCCATATGCACAAGAAGGTGATAATATGGATATAGGTTATACCTATAATTCTAGTTCATCTGGTCTAGGCACAAGAGGAAATCTATACACTGTAATCGATGGAATGTGGGTAGGCTATGAATCTACAATTAGTACAAGTTTACAATTTGGCCATGATGGTAGTACTTGGGTGCCAGACAATACAATAAGATATATGTTAACCCCAGCGGATGTTGCATTTATTTCTGATGCGTTTATAGATATTTATCCAGGTCCAGCAGATAATGTTGGTTTCTTTGGTAGTTTTGACAGAAGACCCTCAAGTTCAAACTATTGGAGTAATGAAATGCTACTAGAAGCTTTCAATGCACTTTTAGAAAATGGTAACTTTGTTACTGATGAAGAACAAAAATATGTTTTAACATATGTAATTTATAATGGTGCAACAACAAATGAGACTATGGCTGTTATAAAAACTGGAGGCGAATGGGTATACCAATAAAAACAAATTAACTTATTTTATATTTAATAAAACCTCTTCATTAATTTGAAGGGGTTTTTTTATGTTCTAAATTCATTACATTTGTTTTATAATTTATTAAACAACATCATGTATTCAACTGTTAAAATCCTTCATTCTTATTGGGCATATCTCGTGTTACTAATTTTGTTATTAGCTGCATTCAATGCAATCATAAAATTTTTTGGTAAAAAAGAATATGAAGCAAAAGATTTTAGAATTAATTTGTTTTCACTAATTGTTTCCCACATTCAGTTATTAATAGGTTTAATACTATACTTTGTATCACCAAGATTAAATTTATTTAGTGAGTTAGGAATGGGAGAAGTAATGAAAGATTCCATAAATAGACTTTATTTGGTAGAACATCCTCTTATTAATATCATTGCTGTTGCACTAATAACTATTGGCTATTCAAAACATAAAAAGAAACTAACATCTATTCCTAAGTTTAGAACTATTGCTTTGTTTTATACAATAGCATTGGTTTTATTCTTGTCTAGAATTCCATGGGATGCTTGGCCTAACTAATTTTTAGTTTTTAGGGATTTACTTCTTTTATGACATGCACATAAACCGGGAAATGATCGCTAAAACCATCAGTAAAACCACCATCTGCAAAACTACGTTTAGGATAACCCTTCCATCTTCCACGCTTATTTATGAGATAGTTTTTATTATATATAGAGGCTTTATAAAACCTATAAGAAGAATAATCCTTTTCTAGAAGAGGTTTAGTTATCATTATCTGATCAAATAAGCTCCAAGCATCTCTATAAGCATTTGAGCCAATCCCATCTTTGAAGTAATTTTCGTAGGGGTTATAAATACCTTTTAAGCCAACAGTTTCACGATTTTCTTGCGCTTTCAAAATTTCTTTTACACTAGCATTTGTAGGGTCATCATTTAAATCGCCCATAATGAAAATTTTAGCATAAGGGTCTTTAACCTGAATTGAATCCACTAAATGTTTTGTTAGTTTGGCGGCAGCAACTCGTTTAGGCCTACTCCTGGCTTCTCCTCCTCGTCTTGAAGGCCAATGATTTACTATAACATGTATCATTTCACCATCAAGTTTTCCACTTACCAATAATTGATCTCTGGTATAAACTCTTTCTTGAGTAATATCATCAAAGATTTTTAATTCATGGTTACTTGTGTATAAAGGCGTGAAAATTTTCTTTTGATATAGTAAAGCCACATCTATGCCTCTTGCATCAGGAGAATCAAAATGAACTATGCCATAATCTCTACCTAAAAGCAAAGGGTCATTTGCCAGATCTTCAAGTACCTTAATGTTTTCAACTTCAGAAACTCCAATTATTGCAGGCGAGTTTTTACTGGTGTCATATCCTATATCAGAAATTACACGAGCCATGTTGTGTACTTTCTTCTTATATACATCTTGTGTATCTCCTTTCATTTCCATAATTGGACTGGCTTCATCAAATTTGTTGGGATCATTTATGGTATCAAATAAATTTTCTAAATTGTAAAATGCTATCGTATGGACTTTAAAAGTCTTTTTCTCTTGTGCACCACCAACAAAAAATATTATAACAAAGCAAATATTAAAAAGAAATCTTAATTTTTTCATTAACTAGAAATTATGTTATTTAATAATCAAATGTTGCGCCAAATTAAAATATTTATTATAAATAATGTAAATTTGCAAGCCTTTAAATGATTAATTTTTTGGAGGATTAAATATCAACAATAAATTCAAATATGAAGCAATTTTTTCTAATTTTTATATTCGGAGTTTTTTCAATGCTATCATCTAGTGCTCAACAAACCTTAATTAAAGGAAGTGTTAAGCAAGCAGATTCTTTTGAACCCATTTCTGAAGTTACAATTACTATTGAAGAAACTCAACAAACAACTCTAACCAATGAACAAGGAGAATTTGAGTTTTCTTCAAATGTCCCTTTGGGTGAAC
>JARRKS010000315.1:0-2694 GCA_037387865.1 Flavobacteriaceae bacterium | reverse complement strand
TAAAGTGATTCGAGCTTCTTGAGCAGGTGTTCCCCAATAAGTCTTATGACCTTCTAAAGATTTACTTATTCCAGATTGTGCATGAATAACAGCTTTTTCACCTATAGTGATGCCGCTTGTACAGCCCACTTGTCCCCAAATAGTAACTTGATCTTCAATAACAACACAACCAGCTATACCAACTTGTGAAGCTATAAGACATTTTTTACCTACTGTTGTATCATGTCCAATTTGAATCAGATTATCCAGTTTTGATCCTTTACCAATTATTGTATCTCCAGAAACGCCTCTATCTATAGTACATAATGCGCCTAAATCTACATCATCTTCTATAACCACTCTTCCTCCAGATAACAGTCTATCATAACCTTCTTGGCGCTTTTTATAATAAAACGCATTGGCTCCTAATACAGTACCCGAATGAATGGTAACATTATTGCCAATTACGCTATCGTCATAAATACTTACATTGGAATGTATTATACAATTATCTCCAATTGTTACATTATTGCCAATAAAACAATTTGGTTGAATTATTGTATTATTTCCAATTTTCGCAGTTTTTGAAATGCTTTTTTCGGCAGAAACAAATGGCTTGAAATAATCTGTTAATTTATTAAAATCTCTAAATGGGTCATCACTAATTAATAAGGCTTTATTTTTTGGACACTCAACTTCTTTATTAATAAGAATAATTGTTGCAGCAGAATTTAGTGCTTTATCATAATACTTTGGATGATCAACAAAGACAATATCGCCTGGCTCAACAACATGAATCTCATTCATTCCTAGAACAGGAAATTCATTTGGTCCAACAAATTTACAATCAATTAAATCTGCTATTTCTTTTAAAGTATGTGATTTAGGAAATCTCAACTAAAGTTATTCTTTAACACGTTCTTTATACGTTCCCTTTTCTGTTTCAATTTTAATTTTGTCACCTTCATTAATAAATAATGGAACATTAACTTCTGCTCCAGTTTCAACTATTGCAGGTTTTGTAGCATTAGTCGCTGTATTCCCTTTTACACCAGGTTCAGTATGAGTTACTTCTAAAATAACACTTGCTGGCATTTCCACTGAAAGAGGCATATTGTCTTCGGTATTAATTAATACGGTTACTACCTCACCTTCTTTTAAAAGTCCAGGACTGTCTAATGCAGATTCAGTCAATCTAATTTGTGTATAATCTTCAGTGTTCATAAAATGATAGAATTCTCCGTCATTATATAAATATTGAAATTTGTGCGTCTCAACTCTAACATCTTCAATTTTATGTCCAGCTGAAAATGTATTGTCAATAACCTTACCGGTAGTTACACTTTTTAATTTTGTTCTTACAAATGCCGGACCTTTACCAGGTTTTACATGTAAGAACTCAATAATTTTATAAATGTCGTGATTGTATTTTATACACAATCCGTTTCTAATATCTGAAGTATTTGCCATAGATTAATTTGATTTAAAATAACCCTTCATTATTCCACGATGTGAATTTTTAATGAATTGTAGAATTTCGTCACGTTCTGGAGTTGCTTCCATTTCGGCTTCAATAATTTCTGCCGCTTGAGTATTATTATAATTTTGTTGATAAAGTATTCTATAAATGTCTTGAATTTCCCTGATTTTATCACTAGAATATCCTCTTCTTCTCAAACCTACAGAGTTTATTCCAACATAAGATAATGGCTCACGAGCTGCTTTAACAAAAGGAGGTACATCTTTTCTTACTAAAGAACCTCCTGTTACAAAAGCATGGTTCCCTATAGAACAAAACTGATGAACTGCAGTCATACCCGCCAAAACAACATAATCGCCTACAGTAATATGTCCTGCTAATGTACTGTTGTTTGAAAAAATACAGTTGTTACCTACAATACAATCATGAGCAATATGGCAATACGCCATAATTAGGCAATTATTACCAATAACTGTTTTCATTCTATCTACAGTACCTCTATTGATGGTAACACATTCTCTTATTGTAACATTATTGCCTATAACAACAGTAGTATCTTCGTCATTATATTTTAGATCTTGAGGGACGGCAGAAATTACAGCACCAGGAAAAATATTGCAATTTTTTCCAATTCGAGCTCCTTCCATAATTGTAACGTTACTTCCTATCCATGTTCCTTCACCAATAACAACATTATTGTTGATAGTAGTAAATGGTTCTATAACAACATTCTTTGCGATTTTTGCACCAGGATGTACAGATGCTAATGGTTGGTTCATATTCTATATTTAGATAAAATTATCATTATTTTACTTTACTAATTTGCGCCATTAATTCAGCTTCGGCACATAATTTCCCATTAGAATAGGCATAGCCTTGCATATGGCAAATACCACGACGAATAGGTGTTATTAAATCACACTTAAATATTAATGTGTCTCCAGGAACAACTTTTTGCTTAAATTTTACCTTATCAATTTTCATGAAGAATGTTAAATAATTTTCAGGGTCTGGTACAGTACTTAATACCAAAATACCTCCTGTTTGTGCCATAGCTTCTACTATTAAAACACCTGGCATAACTGGTGCTCCAGGAAAATGACCAGCAAAAAAGGGTTCGTTCATGGTAACATTTTTCAATCCTACGACATGTGATTCACTTAACTCGAAAATCTTATCAATCAATAAAAATGGTTGTCTATGCGGCAGCATATTCATGATTTGGTTAACATCCA
>JARRKS010000314.1:0-2706 GCA_037387865.1 Flavobacteriaceae bacterium | reverse complement strand
CCTTGGATCTCCACTTGCAGTTATTGCTCCGTAAGTAGCACCATGATAAGCTCTATAGTGTGTAATGATTTTATGCCGTCCAGTATACATTCTTGCTAATTTGATAGCATTTTCGATGGCTTCTGCACCTCCTAATGTAAAGAAGGTTTTTGTAAGATTGCCAGGAGTGATTTCGGCTAGTTTTTTACCAAGTCTGCCTCGAACATCTGTCGCCATTCCTGGATAAACGTAACTAACTTCTTTCATTTGTTTAATAACAGCTTCTGTTATTCTCTGATTGCCATGCCCAATATTAACATTCATCAATTGAGAAGAAAAGTCAAGATAGCGTTTACCATCTCTATCATAGATATATGAACCTTCGGCATAAGATGCATTAATTGGATTTAATCCACCTTGTTTTGACCATGAAAATAATGTGTAATCAAGATTGTTTTGAATTATTTCGTCATTCATTCACTGTAGAATTATGTTAACTCATCCAGTTGGTTTTAGCCTCTGGATTCCATTTAATTGTTGTTTTTTTATTTTGTGTCCAAAATTCGATGGAACTTCGCCCAGTGATGTCTCCTACTCCAAATTTGGATTCGTTCCAACCTCCAAAAGAAAAAGGTTCTCGAGGTACCGGAACTCCTATATTTACACCTATCATACCAGCACTAGCTCTTTCCATCACTTGTTTTGCCAATCCACCACTTTGCGTAAACACTGCTGCTGCATTACCGTAATTTGACCCATTTTCAATTTCAATGGCTTCATCTAAGTCTTTAGCCCGAATTATTGAGATTACAGGACCAAAAATTTCTTCTCTTGCAACAGACATATCAGTTGTTACATAATCAATAATAGTTGGTCCAACATAATAACCACCTTCTTTTCCTTTTACAGTTGTGTTTCTTCCATCTAATAATATTTTAGCACCATTGTTTTCAGCTTGTTCAATATATCCTTCAATTCTCTTTTTAGCTTCAGCTGAAATGACAGAACCTAAATTTTCTCCAGGCACAATTTTTTTAGCCTCATCAACCATTCTATCAATAATATGTTGAACTTTATCTACTCCAACCATAACCGAAGCTGCCATACAACGCTGACCAGCACAACCTGACATAGATGCAACTACATTGGATGCCGTCATTTCTGGATTTGCATCTGGCAATACCAATAAATGATTTTTTGCACCACCAAGAGCTACACAACGCTTTAAATTTGATGTTGCTCTTTTGTAAACAATTTTAGCCACTTTGGTTGAACCAACAAAGGATACAGCCTCAATATCTTTATGGTCACAAATAGATTCAACAACATCTTTGCCTCCATTCACTATGTTAAAAACGCCATCAGGAAGTCCAGCTTCTTTTAATAATTCAGCCATTCTAACTGTACTTAATGGTACTAATTCTGAAGGTTTTAAAACCATTGTATTGCCAAGAACAAGTGCATTAGGAACTGTCCAATGTGGCACCATATTGGGAAAATTAAATGGTGAAATTGACGCTACTACACCAAGAGGTTTCCGTTCAATTCTACATTCAACACCTTTACTTACTTCCTGAACCTCATTTACTATAATTTGTGGAATAGATACTGCAAACTCACATAGCTCCATGCTCTTTTCTACTTCTGCTCTCGCCTCACCATGAGTTTTTCCATTTTCAAGATGTACTAATTCTGTAAGTTCTTCAATATTTTTTTCTAGTAAAGAACGATATCTAAAAAAGATTTGTACGCGTTCTTTAAATGTCATTCCAGACCATACTGGAAAAGCTTTTTTTGCAGCTTGAACTGCATTGTCAACATCAGTAGCATTAGATAATGGTAAGGTAGAAATAACACTGCCATCCAATGGACTAATAACATCCATTAGATTTTGTCCGTTTATTTCAAATTTGCCGTCTATATAATTTTTTACACTGGAAAGTTTTATCATTTGATTCATGGAATAATCAATTTATTTTAGACAAAAAAGAACACTCTTATATTTACCAGATGAGCTGGTAAATTCTAATCGCATTCTACTCAAATATATAAATTAATTAGCTTCTAATGAAGTAAACTTAAATGAACTTCCGTTGAACAAGCCCTTGTCACTTAACTTTAATGATGGAATCACAAGTAAAGCCATAAAAGAAAGTGTCATATATGGTGCATGAAGGGTGCTTCCTAATGCTTTTGCCATTTTATCTAACTCGGCATATTGAAAACCAACAGTTTCTCCATCTTTATCACTCATAATACCTGCAACTGGAAGCGGTACTACTTTCTCTAAAGTATTAGAAACTGCACAAACGCCTCCTTTATTATCAATTAGTAAGTTAACTGCTTTACAGATGGCTTCATCAGAAACACCTACCGCAATGATATTATGTGAATCATGACCAACTGAAGATGCTATAGCACCTTCTTTAAGTCCGAAATGTTTTATAAATGCTATGGCTGGTTTTTTATCTTGATATCTGTTGACAACTGTCATTTTTAATATGTCAGTATCAATATTAGATACAATATTTCCATTTTGGATTAATGCATCAGCAATAATTTCTTTAGTTACAAGTTGTCCATCTAGTGCCTCAATGACTCGAATTTTGGTTGTTGAGGATTCAAATCTAAAATCTGAAATTTCTTTTTCATTACAATTGAAATTGTTTAAAACTTCAAAATCTACAGCATCAATTTTTGAAACACCATTATCAAAAACAAGTTGTC
>JARRKS010000313.1:0-2707 GCA_037387865.1 Flavobacteriaceae bacterium | reverse complement strand
AAAAAGTTGGCATTGGTACAATTAAAACTATTAGTGGTATTGTAAAAGAAAAACAATTGTCATCACCAGCTATTATTGTAATTGGTGAAGTTGTAAGGGAGCGAGTAAAACTTGATTCCATTTCAAAAGAGATTGTTCAAAATAAAAAGGTTGCCACATCGAGTGTAATCGAGATGTAATTATTAAATAGTGTATGGAAAGAAATAACTTATATCCAATTTTTTTAAAAATGCACAAACTTCAAGCATTGATTGTTGGAGGTGGAAATGTAGCGTTAGAAAAATTGTCGTTTTTATTAAAATCAAGTCCAGATGCTAATGTACAAATGGTTGCTACTTTTTTTCGTCCAGAAACCATTGCATTAGCAAAAAAGTTTGATGTCAATATGATTACCATTGCTTATGATGATGCTTTTTTAAATAAGAAAGATCTGATAATTGCAGCTACAGATAATCTAGATGTGAATAAGCAGATTTACATTGATGCTAAAAAGAGAAATCTGTTAGTAAATGTTGCTGACACGCCAGAGTTATGTGATTTTTATCTAGGAGGCATCGTTACGAAAGGCAATATAAAAATTGCTATTTCTACTAATGGAAAGTCTCCAACTGTAGCCAAACGTTTGCGACAATTTTTTGAAGACGTTATCCCAGAAAACATTGACGATTTGGTTAAAAATTTGAATCAATATAGAAAAACAATTAAAGGTAATTTTGAAAAGAAAGTTTCTACGTTGAATAAAATTACCGAAACCTTAATTAACAAGTAAAATGATTAAAACAGATATACTTATTATAGGTGCTGGACCAACAGGATTATTCACTGTTTTTGAAGCTGGATTATTAAAATTAAAGTGCCATCTTATTGATGCTTTACCACAACCAGGAGGACAATGTTCAGAGATTTATCCTAAAAAACCAATCTATGATATTCCAGGATTTCCTGAAATCTTGGCTGGAGATTTAACCAAAAATCTTTTAGAACAAGGTAAACAGTTTCAGCCAGGATTTACATTGGGAGAACGTGCCGAATCAATAGAAAAGCAAGAAGATGGTTCTTTTATTGTAACAACCAATAAGGGTACAAAACATCATGCGCCTGTTGTGGCTATTGCAGGAGGTTTAGGTTCTTTTGAACCTAGAAAACCATTGATTGAAAACATTGCTTATTACGAAGATAAAGGAGTTGAATACTTTATTAAAGATCCAGAAGTTTATCGAGATAAAAAAGTAGTGATTTCAGGAGGAGGAGATTCTGCTTTAGACTGGAGCATTTTCTTGGCAGATATTGCTTCAGAAGTAACGCTAATCCATAGAAGAAATGAGTTTAGAGGAGCTTTAGATTCTGTAAAAAAGGTTAGAGAGTTAAAACTTCTTGGAAAAATTAATCTTATTACTCTGGCAGAAGTCACAGCACTTCATGGCAATAAAAAGTTAGATGGAGTAACCGTAACTAAAGAAGGTAAAAAGACTTTGTTAGAATCAGATCACTTTATTCCACTTTTTGGATTGTCTCCAAAATTAGGACCAATAGGAAATTGGGGACTTGAAATAGAAAAAAATGCTATAAAGGTTGATACTGTAGATTACCAAACCAATATTCCAGGAATATTTGCTATTGGTGATGTTAACACTTACGAAGGCAAGTTAAAATTAATCCTTTGTGGTTTTCATGAAGCGACTTTAATGTGTCAATCAGCTTATAAGATTATCAATCCGGGTAAAAAATATGTGTTGAAATATACAACTGTAAGTGGCATTAATGGTTTTGACGGAAGTAGAAAAGAAGCACCAAAAGCAGTAGTACAAGCGATAAATTAACTTTATATTTTGATATTTTTTCAGAATTAAAAAGTAATTTTATTTTTTATTAAATACTACTATGGCTTATAACCTTCGTTTAAAAGATGATATTGCAGTTTTCACCAAACGACTTTTTTATGCCTTGTGTGATGATGCTGAAACACAGAAAATAGAATTTTCAGAATTAGGCGAAACCTTTTGTAAACTGGTTTCCCATACCTCAAAAGAAGATGTTGAAACATTATGGGATTTGTTTTTGCAAAAAATGCCTTCAATTAAAGAAAGTATAGCTCAAGATGCTATTGCCACAGAACAAAATGATCCAGCTTGTAAAGGGCTTCAAGAGGTATATTTGGCATATCCTGGTTTTCATGCAATACCAGTATATAGATTAAGCCATGAATTGTTCAAATTAGATTTACCAATCATTTCAAGGATGATGAGTGAATACATTCATGGTATTACAGGAATAGATATTCATCCGGGAGCAACTATAGGTAATTCGTTTTTTATTGATCATGGAACAGGTATTGTTATAGGTGAAACGACAATTATAAAAAACAATGTAAAGATCTATCAAGGTGTCACTTTGGGTGGTTTATCTATAAAGAAAAGTTTGTCATCAATTAAAAGGCACCCAACTATAGAAAATAATGTAACAATCTATGCCAATGCTACTATTTTGGGAGGAGATGTAACTATTGGAGCCAATAGCGTTGTTGGAGCTAATGTCTGGATAACACAATCTGTTCCAGAAAATTCTTTAGTAACCTACCAATCTGAAATTAAAATAAGTAAAAGAAAAAAGTGATTCAAAGCCAATCTATATTAGATCAAATTGGAAATACTCCACTAGTTGAAGCAAAGCATATTATTTCTAAAAAAGATGTTAGGTTGTTTCTAAA
>JARRKS010000312.1:0-2708 GCA_037387865.1 Flavobacteriaceae bacterium | reverse complement strand
CCAAAGCTAATGGTATTTCAATCCAAAACTTAAACAGTCCATTATCTATTTTAGCGTGTGTTAGACTGCGGTATTTTCCATCTCTAGAGGCATAAGCATGCACGCCAGCTTCAATGGCTCTAAAATCATTTCCTGTTGCTAGAACTACAGCATCAATACCATTCATAATGCCTTTGTTATGGGTAACGGCTCTATAAGGTTCTACTTCAGCAATGTTTACAGCTTGTATAAATTTTTGGGCAAATTCTTTTCCAGAAATGTTATTATCTTCATTTAATTCTTTAACAGGGCAACTTACTTCTGCTCTTACCAAACAATTTGGAACATAATTTGAAAGAATACTCATTACTATTTGAATATTTTCACCTGAACCAAAATCATCATATTTTTCAGCTTCGTTTTTAAATGTATTAGAAAATTGTTCTAAACAAGAATTGATGAAATTGGCACCCATGGCATCAACAGTTTCAAAAGTGGCATGTAATTGATAATAACCATTTATATCTTTGGTTTTATCACGTAGCTCTATATTTAAAATTCCACCACCACGTTTTTCCATATTTTTGGTAATGGATTTAGTTTCTGCTATTAATTGTGGTTTTGTTTTTTCAAAAAAGCGTTCAAGTTTTTCATGATTACCATGATACATAAAATGTAACTGACCAATTTTTTCTGTAGAAATAACAGTGGTTTTAAACCCACCTCTATTAAGCCAAAATTTTGCAGCTTTACTAGCCGCAGCTACTACTGAACTTTCTTCAATGGCCATTGGTATTGTATAGAGCTTGCTATTTATTAAAAAATTAGGTGCTACACCAAGAGGCAAATAGTAATTTGAAATGGTATTTTCAATAAATTCATCATGAAGCTGCTGTAACTTTTCATTAGAATTCCAGTACTGTTTTAATATGTTTTTGGCATCTTCTTTATTTACAAAATAGGTATCTACAATCCATTCAATTTTTTTAGATTTAGATAATTTTGAAAAGCCCGAAATAGATTTGCTCATGTATTACTATTTTTCGATTCCAAAGATACTATTCTTAAGAGTAATAAGTTAAATGTAGAAATGATAATGACCATTTAACTGTTAATAATTAAGGTTTTTTGCATAATTTTTAGTAAACTTGGCAACATTTTGATAATAAAACAATTTTAATGAAATATTTGAAGTTCTCTCTATTTACTTGTTTTTTTATTACTTCGCTAGCTTTTGTAAAGCAAATGAAATTTCATTCAAACTTATTTACTAACAATTATTAACTAAAAATAAATCTATGGCTAATAAATCGGCAATTAAACAAAAGGAATTATTTGGACATCCTGTAGGATTATATGTGTTATTCTTTACTGAGATGTGGGAACGTTTTTCCTATTATGGTATGCGTGCGATACTGGTATTATATCTGGTGGCTCAAACGCAAGGAGATAACGCGGGATTAGGTTGGTCTAATGGAGAAGCTTTGGCACTTTACGGTTGGTATACCATGCTGGTTTATGTAGCATCTATACCTGGTGGTTGGATTGCCGATAAGTTTTTGGTACAAATAAAATCTGTTTTATATGGAGGTTTTCTATTGTTTGCTGGTCACAGTATTCTTGCTGTTGAGCAAATGTGGGCTTTTTATACTGGTTTAGGATTAATTATAGCAGGTGTTGGTATGTTAAAGCCAAATATTTCAACCATGGTTGGAGGATTGTATCAACAAGGTGATATACGACGCGATAAAGGATTTACCATTTTTTATATAGGTATTAATGTAGGTGCATTTTTATCTAGTTTAATTGTTGGTTACGTTGGTGAAGTTCACGGATGGCATTATGGCTTTGGTCTAGCTGGTATTGGTATGGCCTTGGGCTTAATACAATATTTGGCTGGCCAAAAACATTTGGCTCATGTCGGTAATTTTTTAGGAACTTCAGAAAATCAATTGGATAAAGAAATAATGAAGAAACCGCTTACGAAAATTGAAAAAGATAGAATTGTTGTTTTATTTATTTCATTTTTGTTAGTGATTGTTTTTTGGGGTGCTTTTGAACAAGCAGGAGGACTTATGAATATTTATGCCTCTGAAAAAACAAATAGAATGCTTATGGGTTGGGAGATCCCTGCATCGTGGTTTCAATCCCTAAATGCTATGTTTATTATCTTTTTGGGGACTTCTGTAGCAGCCTTTTGGGCATCCCGAAAATTGAAAGGAAAAGAGGCTTCAGGTCTCTTTAAAATGATAGTTGGTTTAATTATTATGGGGACTGGATTCTTTTTTATGACAGCAGCAGCGGGACAATATGAAAGTAATGGGTCTTCGGCGATGTACTGGTTAGTTCTAGCCTATTTATTTCATACAGTAGGAGAGTTGAGTATTTCTCCTGTTGCATTATCCTATATTACAAAACTTGCCCCAGTTAAGTATGCTTCATTAATGATGGGTGTCTATTTTGCAATGACAGGTTTTGGAAACAAACTCGCTGGTCTATTGGGTGAAGCTTCAGAAAGTTTGGGAGAGTACACCATATTTACAGGCATTGCTATATTTTGTGTTGCGTTTGGTGGATTGGTGATGATTTTTAGAAAAAAACTGGAACATTTAACACATGGCGCTGAAGATGATGAGCATGTAATACATGATGAAACTGAAGGTTTTGAATTAGCTGATAATTAAACAGTATTTCTAATGAACACAGATATTGAAAATCTATTTAAAGAC
>JARRKS010000311.1:0-2710 GCA_037387865.1 Flavobacteriaceae bacterium | reverse complement strand
CAATCCATCTGATTTGCATTATCCAAAAGCTGAGATCGCTGCTAAACAATTAATGAAGATGAATCCTCTTATCCAAATTGAAGCTATTTCTGAAAATATTAATTCAAGTAACGTTGATACGTTGTTGAAGGGAGCAGATTGTGTTGTCGATGGATTGGATAATATGTCAACAAGGTATTTGATTAATCAAACCTGTGTAAAACAGAGCATTCCCTATGTATTTGGTGCTGCGATAGGTTTGGAAGGAAACATATCAGTATTTTCTCCTCCCCAAACAGGTTGTTTGAAATGTCTCTTGCCTCAATTTTCTGATGAAGAATTACTTACCTGTGAGACAAGAGGTGTTGTTGGTGCTACTCCAGGAATTATAGGTTCAATGCAAGCCTTAGAAGCCATCAAAGTTCTCACAGGAATAGGATCTTCCCTTAAGGGAAAACTTATGGTTTGTGATTTTAGTGATATGTACTTTACAACAATAAATATCTCAAAAAATCCTAATTGTAATGTTTGCCAATCAATCGAAGATATTATCAAACATGAAGAAAAACTTGTCTGGCTTTGTGGCAGAGAAACAGCTAATATAAATCCAAAATTTTCTCTTAATTTAAATTTAAATAAACTAACTAAACTTGTACAAAAAGAGTATAATCTTAAAATAAAATCTCATTTGGCAATAATATTCTATTATAAAAAATTCGAAGTGAGTTTATTTAAAAGTGGAAGAATGTTAATAAAAAATGTTAATGATGAAAAAGTAGCTCTGAAAGTTTATAGGGAAATTATAAATAAATTAGGTATTGTTCCTAATCAAAGATAATTATTACACTAATATAAGATGTAACTCTAATGTGCTCCGGCCGGGATTCGAACCCGGGTCCACGGCTCGAGAGGCCGTTATACTTGACCGGACTATACTACCGGAGCTCGAGATGTACTACTTTTCAAGAGCGTTTCCGATATATAGCTACTTCGTCCTTTTTGCTGTATCTTACATATTCAAATCCAGCTTCTATTAATTTGTTTTTCTTCTCGTTTTTATTTATCAGAATAGCTCTATGTTAGGTTATACTCTTTTTAATTTAGAAAAGTGTATTGATTAATAAATTTAAAATCGTATAAATTTTTCGAACTGATTTTTAAAAAAGATCCTTTTGTACAAATTAATAAATTATCATTATTTAAATCAAAACTTTATTGTGCGAATATAATTCTTATTAGGACAAATACTATCTTTACCTTCTATTATTATCAAAGCTCGGGGAAGAACTGCAGTGAAAGAAAAGAGCGAAGTTTTAGTGATTGGAGCGGGTGTAGTTGGATGCGCTATTGCTAGAGAATTATCAAAGTATAATCTAAGTACTATTTTATTAGAAAAAGAAAGCGATGTAGGATATGGTGTTAGTAAGGGCAATAGTGGAGTTCTTCATACTGGTTTATACTACCCCAAAGGTAGTCTGAAAGCTAAGTTGTGCGTTGAAGGCCGATTAATGATTCCAAAAATTGCACAGCAACTCAATGTACCATATAGGCTCTGTGGGAAACATGTTATTGCTAGAACTGATGAGGAAATTAAAGATATAGAAGAATTAAAAGCTGCTGGTGAGACTAATGGAGTTAAAGGATTAGAAATAATTACAGCTCATGAGCTTAAGAAAAAAGAACCTCATATTGATGCTCTTTCAGCATTGTATTCACCTGTTGCTGGAATTTTTCTTCCTTATCTTTTTACTATTGCTTTAGCTGAAAACGCGTTAGATAATGGTGTTAAGATTCATATTAATTCAGAAGTGTTGGCAATAAAACAATTAAGTTCCGGTTATAAAGTAAAAACGAATCAAGGAGATTTGTATACAGAAATAATTATTAATAGTGCAGGTCTTTATGCGGATAGAATTTCTTCTATGGTGGGATTAAATAAGTATAAACTCTATCCTTGTAGAGGTGAGTATTTAATTCTCGATAAGAAATGTGCTAAACTAATAAATACTATGATATATCCTGTACCGCCAAAAGTTGCAGGTGTACTTGGTGTTCATTTAACACCTACATTAGATGGAAATATTCTAATTGGCCCTAGTGCTGAATTTATCAATAAGCGGGATGATTCAAGAACAACCAAGGAAAAAATAAAACAGCTTATGGAAGGGGCAAAAGAGCTGTTACCAGATATCCCATTAAATGAGATTATATATGCCTTTTCTGCAGTAAGATCCAAAATTACTCCTCCAGAAGAAAAAATCTCTAGGGATTTTATTATAAAAGAGGAGATCAAGAATTTTATTAATTTAATTGGAATTGAATCTCCTGGTCTTACTTCTTCTCCTGCGATTGCAAAGATGGTTGTTGACATAATTAAACGAAGAATGGACTTGGAAGAAAAAATTGATTTTAATCCTATTCGAAAAAGAACAATTCCATTTCGGGATTCAACAAGAATTATGCAATCCTCATTGATTAAAGAGGATTCTAATTATGGTGAAATAGTGTGTAGATGTGAACATGTTTCTAAGCGGGAGATTCTAAATGCGATCAATAATCCTATTTCATCGAAGACCATTTCCGCTATAAAATATCGTACTAGAGCTGGTATGGGTCGTTGTCATGGAGGCTTTTGTTTACCTAGACTTGTTGAAATTTTAAAACAGGAATTTGGAGTTAAACCTAAAGAAATTTATCTAAAAGATTCGGATTCTCCACTATTTGTTGGGAC
>JARRKS010000310.1:0-5561 GCA_037387865.1 Flavobacteriaceae bacterium | reverse complement strand
TATAGTTTAAACGCTTCTTCGCTTGATGAAAATGTTGTTATTGAACTATTATTAAACAAAAACGATAAAGATTTTCCTGATGTTGCCATTGTAGTTAGTGATGTAGAAAATTTAAAAAGAAACCTTCTTCTTTTTACGCAAATAAAAGATCTTGAAATTCCGTCTATATTGGTAATTAATATGGCCGATAGAATGGATTATAAAGGTATCTCTTTAGATATTGATTATTTAGAAGAGAAACTAGAAACAAAGATTGCATTAGTTAGTACTCGAAAAAACAATGGGATAGACCATTTTAAAACACTTATTTCCAATTACAAGGATCTATCAATAAAACCTTGTTTGAATGCTACCGAAATTGATAAAGCGTATTTTGAAAATTTACAGAATGCTTTTCCAAACCAACTGCTATACAAACTTTGGCTTGTTATTACCCAAGATGTTAATTTTGGAAAAACCGATAGAAATGAAATTGATGCAGTAGATAATTTTAAAACGAAAAGTAAAAGTGATTTAAAACGTCTACAGCAAAAAGAAACCATAAAGCGTTATCAGTTTATTAATAATGTCCTCAAATTAGGGCAAACCATAGATGTTTCAAAAGCAAAAGACTTAAGGACTAAATTTGATAGGATTCTTACGCATAAAGTTTGGGGTTATGCCATATTCTTTGTCATTTTATTAACCATATTTCAAGCCATTTATGATTGGTCTGCAGTTCCAATGGATTTTATTGATGGTGTATTTGCTTCATTAAGTGAATGGACTAAAAACAGTTTGCCTAAAGGTGATTTTACTAATTTGATTGCTGAAGGAATTATTCCAGGTTTAGGTGGTATAGTCATCTTCATTCCCCAAATAGCATTTTTGTTTTTATTTATTTCTATACTTGAAGAAAGTGGTTATATGAGCAGAGTAGTGTTTTTAATGGATAGGATTATGAGACGCTTTGGATTGAGTGGAAAAAGTGTTGTACCTCTTATTTCAGGAACTGCTTGTGCTATTCCTGCAATCATGGCTACACGAAACATAGAAAGCTGGAAAGAACGCCTTATAACTATTTTGGTAACCCCTTTTACTACCTGCTCGGCAAGACTTCCTGTGTATTTAATTATTATTGCATTAGTAATTCCTGAAGGAAGATTTTTGGGGCTTGGCTATCAGGCTTTAACCTTAATGTTGCTCTATTTAATTGGTTTTGGTGCAGCGGTTATTTCAGCATATTTATTAGATAAAATTCTTAAAATAAAAAGTAAGACATTTTTTGTAGTAGAAATGCCAAATTACAAACTTCCTTTACCTAAAAATGTGGCCATTACTCTTGTAGAAAAGACAAAATCTTTTGTCTTTGGTGCAGGTAAAATAATATTGGCTATTTCAATTATATTATGGTTTTTGGCATCTTACGGTCCTGGTGACAATTTTAATAAGGCTGAAGATATAATTAGTAAAGAATATGCTTCTAAAAATTTAAGCGATGAAGAAGTTCAACAACACGTTGCGTCCTATAAATTGGAACATAGTTTTATTGGTATAACAGGAAGAGCCATTGAACCTGCCATTAGTCCTTTGGGTTACGATTGGAAAATTGGTATTGCCATATTGAGTTCTTTTGCTGCACGAGAGGTTTTTGTTGGGACTTTAGCAACTATTTATAGTGTTGGTAGTGATGAAGAGGATACTATTAAAAATAGAATGGCAGGAGAAGTAAACCCGATTTTAGGAACACCCCTATTCAATTTCGCTTCAGGCATTTCCCTTATGCTCTTCTATGCTTTTGCCATGCAATGTATGAGTACATTAGCCATAGTAAAGCGAGAAACAAATAGCTGGAAATGGCCAATGTTACAATTAGTAATTATGAGTAGTTTTGCTTATCTGGTGGCATTAATTGCCTTTCAAACATTAAAATAAAATTGATCCAAAAAAATGAGTACTATAATACAGAACATATTAGTTTTCATAGCAGTAGTTTTAGCTATTGGTTTTTTGGTTAAAAAGTTTTTCTTCAAAAAGTCGAAATCTAAAAAAGCTTGTGGAACAGACGATTGTGGTTGCCATTGATTAGAAGTAATATCACTTATTGTTTCAATTTATATTTAACCTTTCTCCTTTAAAAAATTAATGCTAAACCCTATAGACATATAATTCATTCTATAGTTTATTCCTGTGCCAAATGAAAAATCAAATTGCATGTTCTCTTTTAATAAATAAGTGATTCCAGCATCAAAACTAGCTTCATATATATCAAGATTTATTACCTCTCCATAAGGTTCAACATAAATCCCTATTTTTTCTGTAATTCCAAAACCTATTGAAACCGAATACGTTAAATCTCCATTATCAATTCCAAAATAATTGTATCCTACATTATAACCTACACTGACATTAACATTAATCTGGTGTGAAATAGATAACTTGTTTATTGTTCCAAATCTGTCATTTGTAAGCCCTTTGGATCCTGTTGGAATAATAAGATGAGACTTATTTCAAAACCTTTGCTTATTCCGCAACGGAATAAAGTTGTTGGAGCAAGGAGTTGTTCTTCAGAGAAATCATTATTATTTGTAAATCCAACCAAAATACCTGTTTCTATCTGAAGGCTTCCTTTTTCTATTGTTGAAGAACTTTCTGTTTGGTCAGGTCTATCGGTTATAATACTTTGAGAGTTTAGGTTGTAATAGATAGTAAAAAACAAAAGCACAATAACATTTTTAATAATTCTACTCATCTATATTACCAATTAGGAAAAAACTCTCCAAATTTGTGCCACCAAGAAGGTAACAATAAAGCCTAAAATAACTGGTAATATTGAAGCAACTACAGTCCATTTTACACTTTTGGTCTCTTGATAAATAGTATAAATAGTAGTACTACACGGATTGTGAAGTAAGCTGAATAGCATAAGACACCAGCACCTTCTCCACCAGCAGCTCCAGTAACTAAAACCGTAAGCATAAGTATTGTTGGAATCACAATTTCATTAGCTGGAATTGCTACTATATAGGCCAAGAGAATAACCCCATTTAATCCTAAAAGAAATCCAAAACCATCAAATGAGTGAATTGCTATAGCAGCTATACTATCTCCACCAATATGAATATTTGAAATGAGCCAAATGACTGCTCCTGCAGGAGCGGCAAAAACTATAGCTCTCCATAAAACAATAATTGTTCTATCAATTAAAGATGTGTATAAAGTTTTCCAAAATCTGGGCGGTCTGTAAGGTGGTAACTCTAAATTAAACGTAGAAACTTCTCCTTTTAAAACTGTTCTAGAGAGCGCCCAAGAAACTGCAAACATAAACCCTATACCCAAAACTGCAATTCCAATAACAGCTCCTAATGATGCAATTCCTGATAAAGAAGCTGGAACAACTGCACCTATAAAAATAGTTGCTATTAATATTTGTGTCGGCCATCGGCCGTTACATAATGAGAAATTATTTGTTATTATAGCTATTAGACGTTCTCTTGGGCTGTCAATAATTCTAGTTGCTACAACTCCAGCAGCATTGCATCCAAAACCCATACTCATTGTTAAGGCTTGTTTACCATGAGCTCCAGATTTTTTAAATAATGAGTCTAAATTAAATGCTACCCTTGGCAAATACCCAAAATCTTCTAATAAAGTAAACATTGGAAAAAATATTGCCATTGGTGGTAACATAACCGCAATAACCCAAGCCACTGCCAAATAAACGCCATCTATCAAGAATCCGTCAAGCCACCAAGGCATCCCAATATTTGCAGCAAACCCTTTTAATGCCGGATGAATATTATCTAATAAGATATTAGCCAACATAGAAGACGGATAATTTGCTCCAATAATTGTAATCCAAAGAACAACTCCTAATATTAAAAACATAATAGGAAAGCCCCAAGTCTTACTTGTTACTATTTTATCAATTTTACTGTCTAGTCGAAAGCGTTTGCTTTCATTATTTTTCACAGAATCACTAACTATTTTGGCTGCATCCGCATAAATACCTTCTGTAAGATTATCATGAAAATCGTCACCTATTTGCCATCGCAATTCATTTGAAAGGCTTATAATTTGATCTATCTTTTGTTCCATTATACCAATTCCCTTTCTCTTAATGCTTTCAATATTTTTGTGTCGCCTTCTAGTAATCTAAAAGCAATCCATCTACTATTTTGTATGTTTGGAAATTCTTTTTCTATTTCTGTTGATAAAGTATCTACTGCTTTTTCTATGTTGCTAGGTACGCTTTTTATTCTATGCGGTTTACAAACAATTTCTCCATTTGCTACTTCGCTAATGGTCTGAATTAATTCTGG
Organism: Flavobacteriaceae bacterium; assembly: GCA_037387865.1. Taxonomy (GTDB): domain Bacteria; phylum Bacteroidota; class Bacteroidia; order Flavobacteriales; family Flavobacteriaceae; genus Gilvirhabdus. The sequence continues at coordinate 1,260 of JARRKS010000310.1, read as the reverse complement.
TATTCCCTCTTTAAATCTTGCACTCGTTCCTACAACTGGTATTCCTAAATCCCTTGACAATGTTCTTTGATCAATTTCAATATCATTCCGTTTGGCCTCATCCATTAGATTCAAACACAAAACAGCTCGGTTGGTAATTTCCAAAATTTGTAAAACAAGATTCAAATTGCGCTCCAATCTGCTTGCATCAACCACAATCACAGTAACATCTGGTTTACCAAATAGAATAAAGTCTCTTGCAACCTCTTCGTCTTCAGATGTTGATAACAATGAATATGTGCCAGGAAGATCTATTAACTTATATTTCCTTTCGTTGTACTCAAATCCGCCTTCTGCTCTTGTTACTGTTTTTCCTGGCCAATTTCCAGTATGTTGTCGTAAACCTGTTAAAGCATTGAAAACCGTACTTTTTCCTGTATTTGGATTTCCTGCTAAAGCTATCACGAAATCAAAATTATCTATTTTTACTCCCAGTTTTTTTAAACCGTTAGCATTAAATTGTGAACAGGTTTCACAAGCATTATTTATCGTTTTTGCCATAATTAATCTTTTTTAATAAGAATTTTTGATGCTTGGTTTGTTCTTAAGGCGATTGAGGTTCCTTTAATTAAATAGGCTTTAGGATCGCCTAAAGGATTCAATAGATCAATACTGATTTTAGCACCTCTTACAAATCCTAAATCTAACAACCTTCTTCTATTTTCACCTCTACTCTCTTTAGAAATTCCTATAATGTGTGCTGTTTCATTTTCTTTTAAACTTGATAATCTTGCTATGTTATCTTCTATCACAATATCTTTTTCGATAGTTGCAACTGTAAGATTGGCAGCAACTATTGGTGCAAGAACAAATTCTTCTCCTTCCGATTGAAAAACAACTCTTGTGGCATTATTTTCAATAACTCTTATGAGCGATCCAATATGAATATTTTCGGCGAGAATTTGTTTGTAAATAATATCGGGCTCGTCTTCAATATGAGTGATTCTTCCAACAACATTTACTTTTAGCAATGGTAAACTAACACCTCGTACTTCTGCAACTTTACCTGTTTTTGTTGGAATTGGATCTCCATGTGGATCATATTTTGGATTACCCAATCTCGTTGCCAAAGTATCGGTTTCCTCAAAACCAAGCTTGTGTTCCATGAGTTCAGCTCTATCGTGCCATTCAGTTTTATGAAAACCTGTTTTATCGGCTAAATATCTTTCCCAAAGCCTATGTACTCTTACAATTCGAAGCGCATATTTTCTTCCTGATTCG
>JARRKS010000309.1:0-2714 GCA_037387865.1 Flavobacteriaceae bacterium | reverse complement strand
CTGAAGACAATTAAACGGAATTTTTGAAGTGAAAACGCAAAGACTAGTGTCTCCACATGCAACGACAAAATCTTTTCCTCCATTTACCCATCTTCTTGCTGAATAAATTGCACGACCTAATCCTGTTAGGTCATTTTTTCCTTTCTCTTGAACGACATATGATATATTTACTCCGAATCTTTGGCCGCTTTGAAGACCATCAATTATCCCATGTTTAGTATTTGCAGAAATCACTATTGAGATGTCTTTGACATCCGCAAGTTTCAGTGCTTCTATCGGAAAACGAATTGTGGGAACATTCCCAATAGGCAGCAACTCTTTTGGAAAGGCACCATATGTAACACTTTTTATTCTGGAACCTTCACCTGCAGCAACAATAATACCTTTCATACTTTTTCAACCCATAAAGTTATTCATAATATTATTTTAATTTTGAATTTTTGAGTTCATTTATGCATTAAAAGTTAAATTCTACATTAAAAATTAAATTATAAATTTCAATTATCACCGAAGTTTAAAATAATATACATCATAAATGATTAAGAAATTTCCAATTTCAGATGTAGATTAACAAATCTTCCATCATATTCAAAAACATTGTTCTGAATATTGTAACGCCATAATTCAAAAGATAAATCAAAGAAAAAACCATCTTTTTCAGAATTAAATAGGGTATAGACTTTATTGGGAAAATTAATACCATTAACATTAATGTTACCCACAGATAAAATATCATCTGCAAAAGACAAATCTTCAAATCTAAATGTCACAGGAAACTCCCAAGCATCTCCATCCCCAACCAAAAATTTAAACTCATAAAGTGGATCCAAAAAATCAGTTGTAGAAATATTTTCATCTCGAATTAAAAATGTACTATTCAGAAGCTTAACATAAACCATATAATAACTGGTTTCTCCCATGTTATTACGTCCCCCAATAAAAATACTATTTGTTGCACCATCTTTGATGACAGAAGGATAACCCGAAGCATTGTGATCAGGACCTAAAATCCAGATCTCAGAAAAAAGTTCAGTATCTTTTTTTGGCATTATCTCTCCAATCAATGGTGATGCAGCTAACAGAGCAAATCCCAAAATTACTAATAGAAATAATGCTCTATAACCCGATATATCCACTAAAAATCACCATTAAAACACTTAAGATTGTTCAAGAAAATATTTTTTGAAAAAACGCCAACAGACATAACCAACTACACTCACTAATATTACTCCAAGAATGGACCAAAAAATTGTTAAATTAAAGTTAAGCTCAGCAGTTCCAATTAATTCAATAGATTCTGCTCGAATTTCATTCACTGTTTCGATGCATAGATCTGCAAAGAGAACAGCATCTTCATAAGCACCTGCGCGATACATAACATTAGCTTCACTTAAATACTCCCCCCCAACAGTCATCTGATCTAAAAGACTTGAAACATCAGCTCCAGACTGTTCAGCAAGTAAAATAGATTCAAAAGTCTCGCCCATAAAACTCTCAGCATTAGAAATAACTATAGCAACATCTTCTTTATCTGCAGCTAAAACCCCAGAAATAGAAAATGAAGATAATAAAAAGAAGAAAAGAAAAAATGCGAAACCAGACCAAAACTTCATAAAAATTGGCCTCAACTAATTTTCATTTTGTTTAATAATGTTTTTATTAACATTCGACATATTCGAAATAGGGCATAACTTTTCAAGAATTAATCTCTTTTGTTTGAAATGATTGACCCTTTCAGTAATATCTTGGTTAAGTCTGGAATATTCTTCAAATTTAATTAAAAACTCCTCACCAATATTAGTTAGTAGATACTGATCGTCATCACTATAGATTACCAACTTTGCATTTAACAAATCATTAAGATAACGTGTTAAAAGCTCGTAACTCAAATATGCGTTATACATTATACGAGTTTTTTTGGCACCATTATTTGAATTTACAACAGATAGAATTTTTGCCAAAATTCTTAGTCTACTACGATGTTTCCCCATTACATTCACCTTTAAATTTTAAATTTCAATTCAAAAAACTGTGTTATTTGATAACATTCTTTTGTCTTAGAAAAGTCTCCAAAATTTAATTTTGTCCACTGCTAAATCCCTCCTGATTGGAGCGGATAAGAATCACTTGGACAATTCTAATTTGGTTGAAAACTATAAAATAATCTGCGATATATAAGAACAGATGTTTGCATTTTATAGAAAGAAAATATAGAACTAAGTTCTATAAAAATTTGAACTAAAATCTAAAAAATGAATTGCACTTTTCTTGTATATAAGAACAAAGAATTTATTGATTCCATAAAAAATCTAAGTTAATAGAATTAATTGGGGAATTTTAAATTGATACATTTACTAGAAATAATATAAAACCTAATTTTTTCCGATGAACCAGCTTATTGTTTTCTTTAAACCACTTTGTAAACCGGTAACCGGTTTCCAATCTAATATATTATTTGCCTTTGATACATCAGGACATCTCCTTTTGGGATCATCTTCAGGCAAAGGAAGAAAAATGATTTCTGATTCTGATTTAGTCACATTTTTAATGTTTTTTGCCAAATCAATAATCGTTGTCTCTATATTATTTCCAAGGTTAATTACTTCGCCTTCAGCACTAGGAGAATAAGCTGTTCTAAGAATTCCATCTACCAAATCAGTTACATAAGTGAAAGATCTAGTCTGACTTCCATCACCAAAAACTGTCAAAGGTTG
>JARRKS010000308.1:0-2715 GCA_037387865.1 Flavobacteriaceae bacterium | reverse complement strand
CTTACATCTACTTTTTTGGTTTTTGAGCTTCCAACGGGTTCAAATGTACCTTCCTGAATTACTCGTAAAAGTTTTGCCTGTAAGGGTAATGAAAGTTCTGCGATTTCATCTAGAAATATGCTGCCTTGATCAGCTATTGAAAACCTTCCTTCTCTATCATTTAGAGCACCAGTAAAAGCACCTTTTACGTGTCCAAAGAGCTCACTTTCTATTAATTCCGCAGGAAGCGCGGCACAATTTAATGTTATCATATGTTTAGAACTGCGATCACTTGATTCATGTACAGCCTTAGCAAATAATTCTTTACCTGTGCCAGTTTCACCAAGTATCAATACATTAGAATTTGTACTTGCAACCTGAATAACATGCTCAAGACATTTTTTAATTGGCGGACTATTACCAATAATATAATTGAACTGTTGTGCATTTACCTTTTCTTTAAGCATAGTAGTTTCAGCATTTAATTCTTTAATTTTTATATTTTTGGAAACCTCTTCTTCAATGTTTCTTATATATAATGCATAAAACAAATTATTTTCAAAAAGGTAGGATGACAGATTGATTTTGGCTGGAAATGGTTCTCCATTACAGTTCAAGCATATAAAAGATTCTTCAAAATTTAATAACCCATGTGTGTCACATAAGGTGTTGTATTTAAGAATCGATGATTTAAATTTAGTGTAGGATTTAAAATCAAAGAGATTCTTGATGTCTGTACCTATAAATTCATGATTTTTAATTTCAAATACTTTGTTAGCTGCAGTATTGGCTTGTGTAATTTTAAATTCTGAATTGAATTCAATGATGGCATCTGTGGTACCATTTACTAACCGATTCAATTTGGATTCACTTTCAATTACTTTCCTTTGGATTAATTCACGCCTTAATTCTGCCGCTGCTTTTGAGGCAAATATCTTGAATATTGCAAATGATTCTGGTATTTCAGGCATTGGTTTATTATCTAATAAGGCTAGATTACCTAATATTTTACCATCAATATCTCTCAAAGCAATGCCCATATAACTCACGGCTCCATATGGTTTGAGGTCAAGGTCTTTTGGGTAAAGTTCAATTACTTTATCTGGGATATGACAAATATCCTGTTTTCCTAATACATCCTCACAAGGCGTGTTTACTACAGAATACTCATATTTATCAACATACTCTCCATTGATCCAAAAAGCTAAAGCATTTAATTTATTTTCTTCTTTATTATATTCTGTGACCCAAACCCCATGTGCATCTAAAATTTCAGCCAAATATCTTACAAGTGCTTTAAAAAATTCTTTGCCTGTAAATTCAGATGTGCTTTCAATAATCTGTTTTAAAGCAATTAAAGCAGGGACTTTCTTCTTCTGTTCCATGATCTAAAATAAGAATTGACGAAATAAGGTACCCATAATTTAAATAATGACGAAATATCGACAGTTATATTTTTGATATAATATTTTAAAATATTGATATACAGTGATTTAATATTTTGGCATATAGAATGCTTAACACAAAACAATATTAATAATTAAACAAAATAAAATGGAAACATTACAAAGAACAACAAATGGTGTTGACGTAAGTCGTTTACACGGAACAATTAAGGCGATTGAGGAAAATCCTTCTATTGCAGATTTTAAATTTAGAGCTACTAATAATTGGATCAATGGCGCACATAATGTGTCTTCAATTAAAGGATTCTATGGAGCATGTCAAGAGGATGCTTCAAGGGATGAAAGTTTAACATTAATTGCAGACGAACCTGATGTCTTGCTTGGAACTAATAATGGGCCAAATCCAACAGAGGCTGTATTACACGCTCTTGCTGCATGCATTACTACAACTTTAGTATATCATGCTGCAGCAAAAGGGATACAACTTAAAAGTGTGTCTTCCACTTATGAAGGAGATTTAGACTTGCATGGATTCTTGGCTTTAGATCTGGATGTTGATCCTGGTTATAAGGTTGTAAGAATCACATTTAACATTGAAGGCGAAGAAGAATTATCAACAAGACAAAAACAAAGATTGTTGGATGTTGGTAGACAATTCTCTCCAGTACATTCTATGATCTCAAAAGCTGTACCTCTTGAGGTAGTATTAAATTAATAGAACCGAGGCAGAGGTTCACTCTGCCTCTTACCGTTTTATCTTATCATTTTTGGTAATATAAAATGGATGATCACAATTATTTATAACAATAAAATTCAAAAAAATGTATAATAATTATCAAAAAATTAAAGAAAACAGGGAATCTGTCAATAATAATATTAGCAAATATTTATTATTGGGAAATTCATTTAGAGAAATGCTAACGAATAAAAGACGTTACAGAACAATATAACAACTTAATAAAAAACAATGTCTTTTGCATATATCTTGATTAGCAACTCAATGAACTATAATCTTAAGAGATTATTGCTATTAAAATAACCTAATCAATTTTATTAATCAACAAAAATACGTTGAGAAATGAAAGATTAGGTTATTCATTTACTACTAAAAAGTTACAGCATGAAAAATTTTAATTTAACATCATTGGAGAGAAAATCATTGATCTCAAAATTATTTTTGCAACTGGATGATTTCTATGAAAATACTCGAGAATTAAATGTATCTCCAGTACAGGATAGAGCTAAACTGAAACAACTAATAAAATCTATTGATTTTAATACTCCATTGAAAACTGAAAAAGTAATGGATAAGATCGTGAATGGGCTAAAG